>JAGVUH010000698.1 GCA_019136395.1 Gammaproteobacteria bacterium | reverse complement strand
ATCGCTACACCCTGCAAAAGGTAGCCTGATGCCGAATTTCCTGATTGATGTCAATCTGCCCTATCGGTTTTCGCTTTGGTCAGGCGATGATTTTGAGCACATGCGCGATGTCGGCGAGGATTGGACCGATACCCAGATCTGGGGGTATGCCCAGGAGCGGAATCTGGTGATTGTCTCCAAGGACACGGATTTCTCGGACCGTGCGCTGGTTAGCAGACCACCGCCGCGGGTTATTCACGTGCGCCTGGGGAACATGCGTATGAGGGATTTTCATGGCCTGATCACCCAGCTATGGCCCCAGGTCATCGAGCTGAGCGCGATGAACCGGCTGGTAACCGTCTATCGGGATCGCATCGAGGCCATTGAGTGAACGGCGAAACCAACCTCGATCCCCTGATCCCTTGACGGGCGGTTATGTCTTGTGACCCGAGCCGGACAATTTTGCCCTCAGATTGATCAACATTGTGCAACGTGTGATCACCGCTGAATGATGAATGCTGGATCTAACGGACACCTCCCGGCATGACCGCCTACCTCCTGCGCCGCGTCATCTACGCCCTGCCGATCCTCATCGGGGTGAATCTCATCACCTTCGTGCTGTTTTTCGTCGTCAACTCGCCGGACGACATGGCGCGGATGCAACTGGGCACCAAGCGGGTGACCCCCGAGGCCGTCGCCACCTGGAAGGCGGAACGGGGCTACGACCAGCCGCTGCTGTTCAACACCCGGGCCGAGGGGTTGGAGCGCCTGACCAGGACCATCTTTTTCGACAAGTCGCTGCGGCTCTTCCTCTTCGATTTTGGCACCTCGGACGCGGGGCGGGACATCCGTCATGACATCAGTCAGCGCATGTGGCCGAGTCTGGCGGTGGCGGTGCCCGTGCTGCTGGTGGGGTTGCTGGTCAACATCAGCCTGGCCCTGTTCATCGTCCTCTTCCGCGGGACCTACATCGACCTGGCCGGGGTGGTGCTGCTGGTGGCCATGCTCTCCATCTCCAGCCTGTTCTACATCATCGGTGGCCAGTATCTGCTGGGCAAGATGCTGCGCCTGGCGCCGATCTCCGGCTACGATCTGGGGCTGGAGGCGTGGAAGTTTCTGATCCTGCCGGTGATCGTCGGGATCATCGGTGGGATCGGCTCGGGGACGCGGTTCTATCGCACCCTCTTCCTGGAGGAGGCACAAAAGGACTATGTGCGCACGGCCCGCGCCAAGGGGCTGGGGGAGCGGCTGGTGCTCTTTCGTCACATCCTGGGCAATGCCCTGATCCCCATCCTGACGGGGGTGGTGGTGGTCCTGCCCTTGCTGTTCATGGGCAGCCTACTCACCGAGTCCTTCTTCGGCATCCCGGGCCTGGGCAGCTATACCCTGGACGCCATCAACAATCAGGACTTCGCCATCGTCCGGGCCATGGTCTTCCTGGGGTCGGTGCTCTACATCCTCGGTCTGGTCCTGACGGATATTTCCTACACCCTGGTGGACCCGCGGGTGCGGTTGAGCTGATCAGCGGGTGGGTCAGCGAGCATTCCCGTACCCTTTGTCATTACCCGTCATTGGGGTCACCCCCCTTGCCAGTCACCTGCACCTCACCAGGCAGGTCACATTTTCCAGCTACCCTCACATCATCTGGCTCATTCCTCTTTCCAGACATCCTCGGGTTACCAGACTCATCCCCCTTTTCCCCACCCGCCCGTAGCCATGCCCGTCCTGCTCCTGACCGACGCCTTCGTCTTCCTCCTGCTGGGGTTGCTGCTGGCCTACGGTCTCCATGCCGCGCGCCATGAACACCTGCGCGCCCCCTGGCGGCGGGTGGTCGCGAGCCGGGTGGGGATGATCTCCCTGGTGGTCCTGGGCGCCTACGCGGCGATCGGCTTGCTGGATACCATCCACTTTCATCCGCGCCTGGCACCTGATCCACGCCTGGAAGCAAAATCCTCGACCTCGCTGGTTGCCGGCGCCGGGCAACCTGAACAAGCCCATTACTCGCCGGAGGTGCTGAGCCTGCTGGACCTGTGGCTCGCGCCCCTGCGGAAGCATCAGGAAAAGACCTATTCCGCCCCCTTCGCGACCCACCTTCAGGCCATGGAAACCCAAACGCTGGCGGATGGCACCAGCCAACGGGTCTATCCGCGGCTGCGCCATGGCGGCGCCCATCTGGCCAATCCCGCGGTCGATCGGGGGAGTGACATCGCCGCGACCCTTCTGTCCGGGATGGGGAAGGGCCTCGCCTTGTGGGGCTTGCTGATGATGGTGCTGGCGGCGGCCCTTGCCTGGCGGCGCGGCACCTGGGGATTCAGTGCCTGGTGGCTCAGACTGGGGGCTTTGACCACCGGCCGGAGCCGCATCCCCTGGCTGGCCGGGCTCCTGACCCTGGGGCTGCTGCTGGTGCTGGGGTGGGGCATCGCCGACCTGGCGGTCAAGTACCACGTCCTGGGTACGTACCTCTACACCACCCTCAATTCCATCCCCGGCGTGCTGCTCATCGCCGCCGCCGTGCTCATGCTCCAGGTCCACATGGCCAATCACGAGGCGGAGTACGCCAGCCTGGCCCAACGGGCGGACCTGCGTCTGTTCTTTCTCTGCCTGATCCTGGGGGTGACGAGTTGGACCGGGCTGTGCCGGCTGTTGCGCGGGGAGGCCCTGAGATTGCGCGAGGCGGACTATGTTCAGGCCGCCCAGGCCCTGGGGGTCGGGCACCTGGCTATCCTCGGCCGGCACATCCTGCCCAATGTCATGCACCTGGTGATCATCACCCTGACCCTGGACTTCAGCGCCCTGGTCCTGGCGGAGGCGGTCCTTTCCTATATCAATATCGGCGTGGACCCGACCATGAATTCCTGGGGGAACATGATCAATGGGGCGCGCTTGGAACTGGTGCGGGAACCGGTGGTCTGGTGGTCCCTGACCGGGGCCCTCGGCTTCATGTTCGTCCTGGTGCTGTTCGCCAATCTGCTGGCGGACGTGGTGCGGGATGCCTTTGATCCGCGACTGACGGGTCTAGCCCGACCCTGATGCATCGGCCGAGCGACTTCTTCGTGACGGGCCTGACCCCGGCGTGACACCCCCGCCGCCCTTAAACATGAGTCGCCGGCCAATCTGCCGGGTTCATTAGCAACCGGGCTCATCAGCCGGGTTCATCAGCATTGCCGATGCTGGGGGCGGGGAACTATCATTTGCCTCCCTCAATGGCTGTAAGCAGAAGGACCCACTCATCATGCTCCCGGAAGAAAAGATCCGCCTGGCGGTGTTAGGCAGTTTTTATCGGGGTCGGGAGGTGTTGCGGGAGGCGTTGCAGGGTCGGCTGGCCCGGCTCGTCCAGGTCGTGGGGGTGGCGACCGATTCGCCAACCCAGTCCTACGTCAGCCCGGGCAAGCGGGTCTGGCAATATCCCCACGAGCCCTGGGAAGAGCGGATGGTCACGGAACTGGCCGAGGCCGCCGGTATCGAGGTCTATGACGGCCGGGTCAAGACCGAGGAGTTTTACGCCCTCTTCAGCCAGCACTGGCGGCCGGATCTGTGCATCATGGCCACCTTCGGCCAGCGCATCGACGCCCGCCTGTTCGAGTATCCGCGGCTGGGATTCTACAACCTGCATCCCTGCCTGGACGACGCCTGGCCTTCCCGCTATCGGGGTGGCAATCCCTTCGCCGCCCTCCTGGCCGAGGGCCGGACCCATGGCGTGATCGCCATGCATCGCGTCGATGCCGATTTCGACACCGGGGAACTGATCGCCTACTCGCCGCCCTTCCCCTTGCACCCTGACGCCGGCGTGGTCGAGTTGCACAAGCTGACCGCGCCGGTGGCGGCGGAACTGGCGGCTCGGGAACTGGAACGGATCATCCTGGCCGCGCGCCCCGCGCCCTCCCGGCCGCCAGATCCGGGCCAGACTCAGGCCCCGGACCAGGACCCAGGCCGGGTCCCCGCCCACGGCGCCTGACGGGGCTTAGCACATCATTCGGCCTCTCCCCAGCACCACGAAGACCCCCTTATGCCCCAGTCCCCAGCGGCCCCCCTGCCCGACATCGCGCCGGATCTGGCCGGTTCAGCCGCTTCCCCCGTCCACTTTTTCCGCAATTACAACCGGGTCATCGCCCTGGCCTATGGCGCCATTCTCCTGGGTCTGCTGCTCTTCTTCGTCTACCAGTTGCGCCTGAAGCTGGACGATCAGATCGGCCTGATCCAGGCCAATTTTCAGCGTTACGGTCAGTTCATCGAGTTCGTGATCCGCTCCTCGACCGACCACCTCGAAACCTTGCGCATGCTGGTCCAGGACGAGGGTACATCCGGCGGTCAGGGGGACGGGGAGGGCGCCCCGCCGCCCGACCCGTCGGCGTTCACCCTCAAGACGGAGGGGGACCAGACGCGCTTCAGTCTCGACGATGCCCAGGACTGGGACATGACCGGGAACCTGGTGGGCCTGGGTACTCTCGACGGGCGTTCCTCCTCTTTTTATCGGGACCTGAACCTGGCTTTGGTCCTCAATGACGGTTTCCGCTCGCTGCCCTTTACCCTGCCCAACGCCGTCCGCGCCCGCTTCATCTCGCACCATGACTTCGTGCTCTTCTCCCCCTGGCGGGCCTCGTCCAGCCAGCCCTTCAGCCGGGCCGTCTACCTGGACCCAGTCTGGGAACTGGGCCGCCCCAACCGCAATCCGGATCGGGAAAAATACTGGGGGCCGGTCTATTTCAGCGGCCCGCAACAGGGCCTGCTGATCCCGGTCGCGGTGCCTGTCTATCGGGAGGACCGCTTCGTCGGGGTCATCGCCATCGATACCAGCCTCGACTATCTGAATCGCATCAACGCCGATTTCGGGTATCCGCTGGGGACCGCCTATCTGGCGGATGCCCTGGATCGGGTGCTGGCTCACACCGGGCTGTATGCCAATCCCCTGACCGTGGAGGAAGCGCCGCCATTGGCGGATGCCCTGCCGTCAGGCCTGAGGTCGCGGATGGACGCCCTGGCGAACCTGCCGCTTGACGTGCCCACGGATGTGGACGGGCATCTGGTGATCCGCCACCGCTTCATTTCCGCCCCCTGGACCCTGACCTACCTGGTGCCGCGCGCCGATCTCTGGCGCCAGGTCCTGGCCGACTATGGCCCGGCCATGCTGGCCATGCTCGCGGGCCTCGCCGCGGTGATGGCGGTGACCTATCTGGTGACGTCACGGGAATTCGTGGGGCCGGCCGCCAAACTGGTCCGGCATCTGGCGATGGAGGCACGCTTCCAGCCGCCGGACAAGATCCCCATGGTGCCCTCGGCCTGGCGCCCCTGGTTCAATGCCGTGACCAAGGCCTTTCGCGAATCCATCCAACTCATGGCCTTGCGCCAGGAACTCGATGTCGCCGCCCGGATGCAACTGGCGATGCTCCCCCATGCCTGGCCGCGCCACGCCACCTATGGCCTGTGGGGCACCATGCGCCCCGCCAAGGAGGTGGGGGGGGACTTCTATGATCATTTCGAACTGGCCGACGGTCAGCGCGGCATGGTGGTGGCGGATGTCAGCGGCAAGGGGATCGGTCCCGGTCTCTTCGGCATGATGGCCAAGACCCTGCTGCGCGCCAGGGCGACCCAGGGGTCCCTCGAATTGTCCCAAGTCATCGAGCAGGTCAATGATGAACTGTCCGCCGACAACGACAGTTGCATCTTCGGTGCTGCGTTTCGTCAACGCCGGTCACCCGCCCCCCCTGCTGGTGCACGCGGACGGCCAGGAGGAATACCTGCCGGTTCTGGGCGGCATCGCCCCGGGCATCCTGCCGGGGGCCGTCTACCCTCAGGGCGAGGTCACGCTGCGGCCGGGTGATTCCCTGATTATGTATAGCGATGGGGTGACGGAGGCCATGAACGCCGCGAACGAGGAGTTCGGCATGGAACGGCTGGCCGCGGCCTTCCGGGGCCAGCCCGCGTCCACACCCGCGGAGGCCGTGGAGCGGACCCTGGCCGCCGTGCAGGCCTTCGTCGCCGGGTATGAACAGTCCGATGACATCACCTGCGTCGCGCTCGGCTTTCACCCCGGGGACCTGGCGTCCAGCCAGCGGGAGGGAGAGGCATGAGCATCATGGCCGCTGATGGGCCTCGTCCCCCCGCGCGAGTGAGCGACGGTTCCCTGGCGCGACCCGGGCCTTGGAATCCATGGATCCCGAAGGCGCGACCCGGCACGGTGTCGCGAACTGGCCTTTCGGCGCAACCTGTGGCGGCAGCTCGCCTTGGACAGGGGTGGAGGCGCTGGTGGGCGCTGGCCTTGCTGTGGCTGACCCTGCTCCCGCCCGTCGCTGGCCTGGCCCAAGAGGCCCCCGCCAATCGCCTGGAGGCGATCAAGGTCCGCGGGGTGCTGGTCGTCGGCGTCAAGAAGGACGTGCCGCTCTGGGGCTATCTCAATCCCCGGACGCAGCAGATCGAGGGCCTGGAGCCGGACCTGGCCCGGGATCTCGCCGAGCGGCTCGGGGTGCGGCTGGAACTCAAGGGCCTGCTGACCGCCGAGCGGGAGGACAAGCTCCGGGCGCGCGAGGTCGATGTCCTGATCGCCACCGTCGCCGACACCCCGGACCGGCGCGACCGGATGACCATGGTCCGGCCCCATTATCACGCCTCGGGCACCAGCATCCTGGCGCGGCGCAGCGAGGGTTTTCGTCAGTGGTCGGACCTGCGTCACCGGCGCGTCTGCTCACGCCGCGATGCCTTCTTCAACCGCCCGGTGGCGGTGACCTATGGCGCGGACATCGTCGCCCTCTACAGCGCCAATCACGCCCTGGCCGCCTTGCGTGACGGCCGGTGCGCCGCCTTCCTCTATGGCGACACCCAGATCGTCTCCCTGTTGCGGGAACCCTTCTACCGCGACCGTTACGAGATGCCCCTGCCGCCGATCGAGCTCACCCCCTGGGCGGTGGTCATCCACCCCGATGACCGGGGCAGCGAGCTGGAGGCGGCGGTCTCGGCGGCCATCGTCGGCTGGTATCGGGGTGGGCTCCTGACCCGGCTGGAGGACCAGTGGGGCATCCCCGTCCCCGAATTTACCCGCCAGCGTGAGGCCTTGTGGCAGCGTCGGGAGGATGGACGCTACTTCTGTGGCGAGGTGGTGGGCCCGGAGACGCCCGCGGAATGCCTTTGATTTCGCGCAGCCTCTCCCGCCTGCCGCCGCGCTTGCTTCTGCTTCTTTGGCTGCTGCCACTCACCGCCGTGCCGGTCCTGGCGGCGGAGACGAGTGCCACCCTGACCGCCATCCGCGAGACCGGCACCCTGCGCATCGGGGTCAAGGCCGACTTTCCGCCCTTTGGCATGATCAACGCCCAGGGAGAACCCGAGGGCTTTGAGATCGACCTGGCCCGCGACGTGGCGCGGCGCCTCGGGGTCACCCCGCGCCTCGTCAAGGTCTCGACCGAAAACCGGCTGCAGAAGCTGGAACAGGGCGCGGTGGATCTGGTGATCGCCACCACCGCCGATACCGCCGAGCGCCGCAAAATCGCCACGGCCATCGAACCCGCCTACTATGCCGGCGGCGTGACCCTGATGGTGGGCCCGGGACAGCGGGTCTCCGACTGGGGCGCCCTGCGGGGCAAGCGCGTCTGCGCCACCCAGGGGGCCTATTTCAACCGCCCCATGAGCGAACGCTATCTGCTCGATCTGGAGGTCTACCGCGACACCCGGGATGCCCTGCTCGGGCTGCGGGACGGGCGCTGCGTCGGCTACCTCTATACCAACAGCGCCATCGA
>JAGVUH010000377.1 GCA_019136395.1 Gammaproteobacteria bacterium | reverse complement strand
GCGCGCATCGCGGCGGCAACCGTGGAGGAGATCGAGACCTGGGGCGATCGCGTCCTGGAAGCCCGCACCCTGGACGAGGTGTTCCGCCCCTGATGCCTACCCGCCTGCATGTGGTACCCGCCGGTGTGCCACCAGCCGGCATGTGGCATCCGCCGGCATCGCGGCAACCCCCAGCGCCGGTCGGCATGCTCCACCGCATGCGCGGTGGTAAATCCCCGCCACCCCACCCCCTAGCATGAGGGCCCGCGCATGAGCGCTCCGGATCCCGCCCGCTGTCCCCACTGCTTCGGCGCCACCCGGGTCACTCCCTGCCCGCACTGCGGCTGGCAACCGGGCCAGGACAACCCTCCGCCCGCTCTCGCCCTGGGCCGGATGCTGGACGGCCGTTACCGCATCGGCCGGGTCCTCGGCCATGGCGGCTTCGGCATCACCTATCTTTCCTGGGATGACAACCTCCACCTGCGGTTAGCCATCAAGGAGTATTTCCCCCGTGACAGCGCGGGGCGCGCTCCGGACGGCGTCAGCCTGGCCGTCTACTCCGGTCAAGCCGGCGACCAGTTCGCCTATGGTCTGGACCGCTTCCTGGAAGAAGCCCGCGCCCTGGCCCACTTCGACCAGCACCCCGGCATCGTCACCGTCAAAAACTTCTTCCGCGCCCATGGCACCGGCTACTGCGTCATGGACTACGTGGACGGCATCACCCTGCGGCAATACCTGGAGCAACAACCCGGCGGCCGGATCAGCGTCGCGGACGCCCTCAAACTCCTCATGCCCGTCATGGACGCCCTGCGGGCGGTGCATAAAGAAGGCCTTCTGCACCGCGACCTGGCCCCGGACAACATTTTTTTGACCCAGGACGGGCGCATCAAACTCCTCGACTTCGGCGCCGCCCGTTTCGCCGCCAGCGAGCACAGCAAGAGCCTCTCCATCATCCTCAAGCCCGGCTATGCCCCGGAAGAGCAATACCGCAGCAAAGGCAAACAAGGCCCCTGGACCGACGTTTATGGCCTGGCGGCCACTTTCTACCGGGCCATTACGGGTGTCGTACCCCCGGAGGCCCTGGATCGCACGGAAAAGGACGAACTCCTACCACCATCCAAGCAAAGCATTGCCATCCAGCCCCAGGAGGAGGCGGTATTACTTAAAGCCCTGGCGATCAAGGCGCCATTGCGTTATCAGAGCATCGGGGAGTTCCAGCAGGCGTGGCGAACGGCGGCCCTGCCCGTATCCGCTCCCCTGGCCGATACTGGCGCGGCGCAGGCAACCCCGACGCCAGTGACCCCAGCCCCAGGGGCCGCGAACGCGGGTAAAGCGGGTCTCATTTGGGCGTTGGCGGGGATCGTGGCCCTTGTGGCCGTGGCCGGCGCCGTCCTGTGGTCAGAACAACCTGAGCACCCGTTCCCCAAGGTGACGGCTCCCGGGCTCAAACCGGCCCAACCAGAACCCATGCCCGCCGTGCCGATAATGGCCTCGCCAGCCCCGGTGGTTACCCTGGCCCCCGCGGCCCCGGACACTCCCGCCCCTTCTCCTGCGACGCTAGCCCCGGCGGTGCCCACGGTGCCCCTCGCCACGGCAGCACCAGACTCATCCCCGGCACCCGCCATGGCCGTGGAGGCTTTAGCACCAGCGGCGGCCGAAGCGCCCCTGGCCCCGGCGGTCCCTGATACTCCGCCAATGACTACCACGGATCCAGCAGAACCCGCGACGCCCCCCGCCCCGGCGGCCCCAACCCCCGCCACGGCCGAGGCGCCGGGCGAGCCGGCAATCCCGCCACCGCCGGCAACGCCAGGGGAGAAATCGCCGCTTTACTTTGCCGCCGAGGTGGCGCCCACGGCGAACGCGCCCCCGGAAGCGCCCCTCTGCTACAAGTTCATGGTCGCTGGCCCGGAAGAGCAATTACGAAAACTCAAGGCCAAATATCCGGGCCTTTACGATGAAAAAATCCTCGCCAACCCGGATGGGAGCAAGACCCTCCAGGCGAAACGCCAGGATGCGGCGGGCAAGGTCATCACCTACTTTTATGCCACGAGTCCAGCCGCCTGTAATGCCTACCAGCAGCAGCGCCTGGGCGCGCAACACCCAGGGGGTGCTGAAGAGGGTCCGGGCGCCGCGTCATCGCGACCGGGAGCGGCGGTGGGGGCCGCAAGCGCCTCACCCCACGAACGCTACCGGCTCCTGGGCAAGGACCAGGGCATCGTCGAAGACACCCGCACCAAGCTGCAATGGCAGCGGTGCAGCCTGGGACAGACCTGGACGGGCGCCACGTGTACGGGTAAGGCAACAAAGTATCAGTGGGACAAGGCCCAGAGCCTTGCGCCGGCGGGATGGCGGCTGCCGACGAGGGTCGAGTTGGCCAGTCTGATCTATTGCAGCTCAGGCGAGCCCGCCTACTGGAAGCCTATAGATAGACGGTGTAAAGGGGCTTACGGCCGGCCCATGATTTTGAGCATGGCCTTTCCGAGAACGCCTGAGTATACGTTCTTGTCTTCGTCGTTTAGTGCCATTAGTGCCAATTTGGGTTTATCGGTGGGCATCGATTTCCACGATGGCTGGGTGATCTACAGCGATAAGAATCTTCAGGGATACGTTCGTCTGGTGCGCGGCGGACAGTGACTTTAGCCGCGCAGCGGCCTTTGGCCTACTTGTGTCCTCCGCTCTAACCCCGGGCCGGGAGGCGTCAGGGACGAGGGCCTGGGCCGCCCTGGCCTTGCCGAAGATGTCGTCGCGAGTCACACCCTCATGGCGGGACAGCCGCATTTTAGGACCCAATACCCCGATGGAAACCGCGCCCTCAGCGTGCCTGATCCGGCGCCAGGAAGATCGGTAGCCTGGGGGATCGTGCGGCTAAAGAAACAGCCGCTCTTTCATCCAGACAGCAAGGTTTTTGACTGCCAGAAAGCGCGACAGGTTGCTAGAATCCCCCCTGTCGAGGACCAACGACCACGAGCCCTGACCCCATGGACCTGAACCCCGAGACCCTCTGTCCGAGCTGCTTCGGCGGGCCGGACCATCCGCTCCCCTGTCCGCGCTGCGGTTACGACCCGGCCAGCCCGCGCGCCCCGCTACTGCTGCCCCTCGGCACGCGGCTGCTGGGGCACTATCGCATCGGACGGGTACTCGGCAAACCGGGCGGCTTCGGCATCACCTACCTCGGTTGGGATACGGGCCTACTCCGGCGTGTCGCCATCAAGGAATACCTGCCGCGGGAGTTGGCCGGGCGCGCCCCCGACCGAACCACCCTGGTCCCCCACAGCGGCGAGGACGGCGACCAGTTTCGCTACGGGCTGGCGCAGTTTCTCACCGAGGCGCGCACCCTGGCCCAGCTCGACCACCCCAACATCGTGCGGGTGCACCAAGTCTACGAG
>JAGVUH010000537.1 GCA_019136395.1 Gammaproteobacteria bacterium | reverse complement strand
GACCCATGAAGCGCTCTCTGGGGTTCCGAATCAACCCGTCGTTGTTACCTGGGCGATCGAGCGCCCGCCAGTGCTGGTCTAGCGGCTATCAAGCGGTCGGGAGCCCTGGTGGCGCCCATGACCCGGTTGCTACTCATTACTGGCGGTCTCCCACTCATCCCCGCGCTTACGCGTCGTTGGCATGCGCCATTACCCCGGTATCCGCCCTCGGCCTTGATGACCTACCATCTGGTAACCACGCCCTATGAATACTTCACGCTTACCTCACATCCTCTATCTATTGCTCGGGCTGCCCTGGCTGCCCGCCGATGGCTGGGCGATGGAGGCCGATGCCGTGCTCCTGCGCGATCAGGGCCAAGAGGTCCGTGCCAGTGACTTCCGTCAGGCCTGGGCGGCTTTACCCCCCGCTGAACGGGTCCGCTACCAGGCGGAGGACCAGGCCAAGATCCTGTTGGCGGGCCTCCTGCGTGGCAAACTCATGACCGCCGAGGCGGAACGTCTGGGATTGGACCAACTTCCACAGGTCAAGGCGCGGCTGGCGGATGCCCGGCGGACGATCCTGAGCACGGCCTTGCGCGAGCATGTCGAGGCGACTATCCCTCTTCCCGATTTCATGCCCTTGGCGCGCGAACTTTATCTGACTCGCCAGTCCGAGCTGGCTACCCAGGGGGAATATCAGGCCGCACATATTCTGTTAAAGGTGGCGTGCGAGGCTGAGCGCGAGGGGCAATTGACCAAGATTACGGCACTTAAAGCCGAATTAGCCGCCGGAGCGGATTTCGCCGCCCTGGCCCGCGCCCACTCCCAGGATGCCAGCGCCGAGGCAGGCGGCAACCTGGGTGGCTGGCTTGACCCCCAGCATCTGGACCCCAATTTTGTCTCCGCCCTGGCGCAACTTCCCGATGGAGGGGTCAGTGAGCCAGTCCTCAGCCAATTTGGTTATCATCTGATCAAGCGGCTGGCCTTTCGTCCCGCCGCGCTCAAGCCCTTCGAAGAGGTCCAGGAGTCCCTGATCCGGGAGGTCCGGGCAACCTATCTGCGCAGCCAACTGGCCGAGGCGCAGCAAGCCTATAATCCCAGTGCCGGCGCGGAACTGGACCCGGTGGCCTGGCAAGCCATGCAAGCAGAGTTGACCGCCCCCCCGCCGGCCGCGGCCAAGCCCTAACCGCTAATCAGGGAAAGGTCGCCATGTTGCACTTTTTGGGGATTGGCGCGCAAAAGGCTGGCACCAGTTGGCTTTACGAGCAACTGCGTCAGCATCCGGAGTTGGAATTCCCCCTGGGTAAGGAGCCCCATTTTTGGAACTTCCCCCACGATGGCGCCGCGGTCGAAGCTTACTTGGCGACCTTTGATGCCATCCCGGCGTTGGCGGGGGAATTTACCCCCGCTTACGGTATTCTGCCGCCAGAGACCATCGCCGAGATTTACGCCAGGGTACCCAGGTTGCGGCTGATCTATCTGATTCGTAACCCGATCGAGCGGGCCTGGTCCGCGGCCAAGATGGATTGCCTGCTGGCGGGACTGGAGATCGCTACCGCCCCGGAGGCCTGGCTACTGGAACATATTCACTCCGCGGGCTCCCGCCGACGCGGTGATTATGTCACCAGTCTGTGTAACTGGCTGTCGGTCTATTCCGCCGAGCAACTGCTGGTACTCCGCTACGAACAGATCCAGACCGCGCCCGAGGCGTTGCTCAACCGCTGCTTTGCCCATCTGGGGGTCGCGACCCGCGATCCAGCGGAGCTACGCCGTGCTGGCAGCCGGGAGATGGTATTCGCGGGTGATCCCACCCCACCGCCGGCCCCGATTTTGGCGGAACTTCGCACCCTCTATGGCGATGCTATCCGCGAACTCGGGGCGAAGTTACACTGGGATCTGTCGGCGTGGTTGAGAGCCTAAGCCGACGACTAATGGGTTGGTGGGGCGCGCGGCATGAGCGGGGCCAAGGGACGGGGGTGCCAAATAAGCAGATCAGTGTATTATTTTACCGCGATTTTCAGTACTTTACTGGCGGACACCTCAAAGTGTGGCACTATTATGAGCATGTACGCCACACTCCGGGGTACCGGCCCCTGATTGCCTTTTCTCCCACCTCGCGCTGGGATGATACTAACCCCTGGCTGCCTCAGCGTGACCGGGTGTTGTCGCGTTGGGACCCGTGGCAGGCGGATCTCCTGTTCCTGGCGGGTATGGACTGGCTCATGTTGGGGGAAGAAGAGCGCCGCTCCCCCCCCCGACCGGTGATCAATCTCATCCAGCATGTGCGTCATGCAAACCCTGATGAGACCCTGTTTGGCTTTCTGTCATATCCGGCCCTGCGCATTTGCGTTAGCGCCGAGGTGGAACAGGCCCTGCGCGAGACGGGACGGATAAATGGACCCCTCATGACGATACCCAATGGCATCGCTCGCGACGACCTACCCCATGACCTGCCTTGGGCGGCGCGGGAAGTCGATGTCCTGGTCTTGGGTATCAAACAACCAGCCCTCGCCACTAAGCTAAGCCATGCGGTGAAGCAAGCGGGATGGCGTGTCGATGCTGTGCTGACACCCGTACCGCGACGGGAATTCCTGCGGCGCCTGGCCCGGTCACGGATGGCCCTGTTGTTGCCGAATCCCACGGAGGGCTTTTATCTGCCCGCCTTGGAGGGCATGGCCTTGGGTACCCTGGTCATCTGTCCGGATTGCGTGGGTAACCGTGCATTCTGTATCCCCGGCCACAACTGCCTGCAGCCGCCTTATCGGGCCGAAAAGTTATTAGATGGGATCAAAGAGGCCTTCTCCTGGGCGCCAGAATTCAGTGAGGCGGTCAGGGCACGGGGGCGTGACACCGCACTGAGGCACTCGCTGGACCGCGAACGGCAAGCCTTCGCTGTTGTAATTCAGCAATTCGTAACGACTGGGTCTGCTATGCTTGAAACAGTTGACAGCCATTAATGAGAAGCCTAGCATAAATTCGATCGTGGTGGTTGTAGCTAACATTACGGTCTTCCTCATCAAATCACTTCTTCCCACACAGCAAACTCCGCATTACACGGCAAGGTGAATGCAATATCTTTTAGTAAAGACTCTTGGGAGGTAATGATGTTAGATACCTAGCTTTCCATTATTCGTTCACCGCGCGAATATCTTTCAACTCTACCATTCATAAACCGGGTGACCCATCATGATCAAAACATCTCAATTTGGCATATCTCTCGCTGTGGCTGCCTGTCTATCGGCTGGTAGCTTACAAGCTGGTGCAGCAGCACCTGTGTTTCCTAACAACCAGCAGGATTGGAGCCAGGTACCTTTTTTTAAATATCCAAGTTCCTGTACTCAGACTAATGTTAAGGGAACTTACATTCTTAATGCGACTGAAGGGTCCCATGGTG
>JAGVUH010000558.1 GCA_019136395.1 Gammaproteobacteria bacterium | reverse complement strand
CGGTATCGGGCGCGTAAGCTCGGCGTCTTCCTGCCCAATACCGCCTGGGGCCGGAGCAACCAGGCCGCCATCAGCCGGGCGGCGGCGGACAACGGCCAGACCCTCGTCGGCGAGAAGTGGTACAACTGGGGCGACAAGTCCTTCAGCGATGACTACCAGGACCTGCGCGCGGCCGGCGCCCAGGCCATCGTGCTGGTAGCGAACGAGGCCGAGGGCTCGACCCTGGCGCGGGAGGTGGCGGCCCTGCCTCCCGCGGAGCGGCTGCCCATCGTCAGTCACTGGGGCGTGACCGGCGGCAAGTTCGCCGAACTCGCCGGCGCTGGCCTGAACGAGCTGGACTTCGCCGTGGTCCAGACCTACAGCTTCGTCGGTCGTGACGACCCCGCCGCCCGCCGCGTCCTGGCCGCCCTGCGGGAGCGGTATGGCATCACCGGCGCCGAGGCGGTCAAGAGCCCGGTGGGGGTCGCCCACGCCTACGACCTGATGCACCTGTTGGCCCAGGCCATCGATTGGGCGGGGAGCACCGACCGCGCCGCCGTGCGGACCGCCCTGGAAAACCTGGGGCCCCACGACGGACTGGTCAGGCACTACGACCACCCCTTCACCCCCGAGCGACACGATGCCCTGTCCCCGGCGGAGGTCTTCATGGCCCGCATTACCGCCGATGACCGGATCCTGCCGATTTCCGACTCGGGATTGGCTTCAGTGACCGCTTCAGCCCCAGCCCCGGCTCCCACTTCCGTTCCAGCCCCGGCCGAGTAGCCCGCGTTTGCCAATGCCCCCCTCCGAGGCCGTGCCGGTCGTGAGGACCCGGATGCGCCTGCACCGGCGGGTCCAGGTGGCGGCCTTTACCCTGGCTATGGTGGTGGCGGTGGCCATCGGCGTCACCAACCTGACCCTGGCCCTGCGCGACCTGCCGCGCTCGGCCATGGCCGCCAATGACACCGCGGCCCGTCTGCTGGGCTCCTATCTCGATAGCTCCCTGTATCCCCGGATCGATGATCTGCGCCAGTTGGCGGAGAGTTCCCTGGTGTGGACCGCCTTGAGCGACTCCCAGGGCCGGGATCTCTACATCAAGCCCTTCCTGGAGGATCGCAACGAGGCGATGGATCACGGCCGCCTTGCCCTGCTCGATTACCGGGGGCGCTTCGTCGCCGGCAAGGCGTCTCTCCTCGCGTCGGGCGAGGGAGAGTCCGCAGACCTGGTGCGGGAGGTGCTGGCCTCGGGGCTGGCCATGACGCGGATGGCCAAGGGTGACCGGCCGGTGCTGCTGTTGGGAGTGCCGATCTTTTACGTCTACACCGATGACGTCATCGGCGTGTTGCTGGGCTCTTTTGACCTGGCCGGACTCCTCGGCCGCCAATCGGTGGCCGATCTGGTCGGACGTGGCGTCGATCTACGGGTGGCTGACCGGACCTGGACCCTGTGGCGGGATGCGGAGGGGGCGACGGGGGTCCATGTCCCGGCCGCCTATCGGGTCGCCCATCCGGAGCTTCCCGGCCTCTACGACCTGGAACTGGCGGTCTATTCGACCCGCAACCCCTGGCTGCCACTCCTGCTGGCGCGCGCGGGTTTCATGTCGCTGGTCTCCCTGGTGCTGGCGGTGGTGGTCTGGTGGCTGGCCGGTCTGGCCGCCCGCCGCGTCAGTCGCCGCCTGGAGGCCCTGGCGAGCGCCATTCTCGCCCATCCCACCGGCGGTCCGGAGCAGATCCCCCTGGATAGCGGTGGCGATGAGATCGCCGTCCTCAGCGGCGCCCTGCGTCAGGCGCTGAGCGCCCAGGAGGAGGCGCGGCGCGAACTGCGCCAGTTGGCCTACTACGATCCCCTCACCGGGCTGATGAACCGGTCGCTTTTCGATGACAAGCTGGTCGATGCCCTGCATCGCTGCCAGCGGCGTGAGGATGGCTTCGCCCTGCTGTTCATTGACCTTGATCGCTTCAAGCTGGTCAATGACACGGCCGGCCATGAGGCCGGGGACCTCCTGTTGCGGGAGGTGGCGGCGCGCATCCGGGCGCGGATTCGCGCCTCCGATCTGGCATGCCGGCGCAGCGGGGATGAGTTCACGGTGCTCATGGAGCCCTGCACGGAAGAGGCGTCGGCCACCCAGTTGGCGGTGGATTTGATCCGGCGCTTGTCGGAGCCTTGTCCACTGCCCAACGGCGCCAGCGTGGCGGTGGGGGCCAGCATCGGCATCGCCTTCTATCCCGGGGATGGCGCCTCCGCCGCCGAGCTCATGGCCAATGCCGACGCGGCGATGTACGCCGCAAAGGAGCGTGGCGCGGGCTGCTGGTGCCTCTACGCGGGTGGGGCGGGGCAGGCCGTCCAGCAGCGTCAGTTGCTAGCTAATCCGGGGCTGGTCGGGCCCAGGCACCCAGGGTCCAGCGCTCCCCCTGATATTCCACCCAGTTGAACGCGGCGTTGGGGACCGGAAAGTCCCGGGGGCCGTTCAGATCACGGCCGGTGGCGGCGCGGTAGACCGTATCCAGGACGCCACCGTGGGTGAAGACGAGGAGCCTGGCCCCTGGATGACGCACCGCCAGCCCGCCCAGGCCCGCCTGGACGCGGGCGGCGAAGGCGCGCAGGGTCTCGCCGGTCTCGTAGTCATAGTCCAGGCTCCGGCCACGATGGTGATGATGGACACCGGGGTGCCGGGCCAGGGCCTCGGCGGAGGTCAGGCCCTGGAAGACGCCAAAGTGGCGTTCGCGCAGGGCGGAAAGGGGTTGGATCGGGGGGAGGTCCAGGCCCGCGGTCGCCAATTCTGCTGTGCGCCAGGCCCGGCGCAGGTCCGAGCTGTAGGCGGCGGCGAAATCCAGGCCGGCTAGGCCGGGTCGCAAGGCCCGCGCCTGGGCCTCGCCGGTGGCATTGAGGTCGACATCGAGCTGGCCCTGGATGCGTCGCGCGACATTCCAGTCGGTCTCGCCATGGCGGATCAGGCAAAAGAGCGTTTTCATGCGATGGTGATCGGGAAACAAAAAATCCTGCCGAAGCAGGATTTTTTGCTACACCTGATGGCAAGCGGCGCGCCAAATGGTTACCGCTGACCCTCGGTTAGGCGAAGCGGATCAGTAACGGCGACCGCCGCCACCAAAGGCCGGGCGCTCGGCGCGGGGCTTGGCCTGGTTGACGGTGATGTTGCGGCCCTTGAGGGCGGTGCCGTTAAGGCCTTTGATCGCGGCGTCAGCCTGGGAGTTATTGGCCATTTCGACGAAGCCGAAGCCCTTGGACTGACCAGTGAACTTGTCGCTGATCAGTTGAACGCTGCTGACCTCGCCAAACTGGGCGAAGGTGTCACGCAGGTCGGCATCGGTGGCGGAATAGGGAAGATTGCCAACGTAGATATTCATCTCTGTCTCACTGGAAAAATCGTGCATTGGAAAAAAGAAAC
>JAGVUH010000630.1 GCA_019136395.1 Gammaproteobacteria bacterium | reverse complement strand
GGACGCCGACCACCTGCCGGACTGGATGCAGACGACTGAAATGAGGCAAGCCATGAGCACCGTGAAGCGCTTCTCGGAGAAAGAGCGCGCCTATGATGCCTATCAGGCGCGGCAGAACTATCTGCGCATGCAGGGCTCCATCGCCCGGCATCAGCAAGAGTTGGAAGAGGCCCTTGCCCTAGAGCAGGCGGCGCGTCAGGACGCTTTGGGTCAGATGGAGGCCGCCTTGCGCCAGATGGAGGCCGAGCGACAGGCAAAAGAGACCGAGCGTCAAGCCAAAAAGGCTGAGCGACAGGCCAAAGAGACCGAGCGACAGGCCAAAGAGGCCGCCTTGGCCGAAGTGGCCCGACTTCAAGCCCTGTTGGACGGCGCTCAATCCCAGGGTGATGCCTGATTTTCCTACAAAAAAATGGGTTTGTTTCGCAAAATGCCCTTTTTCGACCGCCGACGGCCTCAACATCAGCCGGCAGGACATCTTCTATTACCCCGACCTGCTGCTAACCTGTGATCCCACGGATCGGGAGACGTATTACCGCAGCCGACCTTGTCTGCTCTCGAACGACCTACTCGCCGGGCCAGGGTCACCAATTAGCGGGCACAAAACTGGCGTCGTTGCGGATGACCACGGCGTCCCCGCTCTGGGCGAGCACGAACAGCCCCTGGCGGTAGGCGTAACGGGCGACGTCATCGGGCAGGACCATGGCGGCCACCGCACCCATCACCCGTGCCTGCCCGAAGCGGGGTAAAAGCCGCCGCAGCTTGCCCAGCCTCACCAGATGCTCATCGACGTCATCGGTCGAGAGGCTGCTCTTGCACTCCACGGCGATGACATCGCTGTCATTGACCACCAGCAGATCAATCTCAATGGCCTCGCCCTGCCGCTCGGCGCTGACGCCACGATGGACCTCATGCACGGCGATGCCCCGCGCCTGGAACAGCCGCACCAGGGCGGGCTTGACCATTTCATCGACGAAGTCGCCCAGCCGGTTGCCCAGGCGGCCGAGAGAGCCCAGGACCTCCTTAAGCTTGCGGTCGGTTTCCTGAAATTTGCGATCCGTCTCCTGAAACTTGCGATCGGTATCCAGGATTTTGCGATCCGTCTCCTGAAACTTGCGGTCCGTATCTTTCTGCGCGGCAACCACCTCGCGCAGGAGTGACCAGACCTCTTCTGCCGTCGTTGACATACCCTTAGCCCCAGAGAAAATGGAGTGATGGTTTAGATTATAGGGCAGCGGCTTTCCACCTGAACGCAGTCCCGCTGGCCCAAAGCAAATCCGTAATGGCTTCCTAAGAAACTTCGGCCACCGGCGCCGGTTCCAGGACATAGCTGAACGAGTTTCTGCGCCTGCAGGGGCGGGGCGCGGCCCCGGGGAGGGTTGTTTCGTAAAAATGCCCTATTTGCAGCCGCCGAAAGCCGCAGGCAAGCGGCGGGCCGGACCAAACGACGATCCAGGCCGCGCTTCTTACTGTATACCTCGCAAATTGTGGTAACGGTACCTCAATCGTTATCGGTAACGTTGACCGTTGCCCGGCTAATCGCGCCCAAGGTGGCGCCTTTGGGGGAACTGAGCGTCACGTAAAAGGCTTCCGTGGCCTCCTTGGTCGTGTTGTTGACGATGGAAATCGTGATGGCCTTGGGATTGGCATCCCCCGCGGCCCAGCTCAGGGTGCCGCTCTTGCTGACATAATCACTCCCGCTCCTCGCCGTGCCATTGCTGGTGGCATATTTGACGCTGGCACTGGCGCTGGTGCTGCCCAGACGCTGTACCAAGAGCGTCACCGTGCCCGCGCCCTCGTTGACCTGCGCCGTGGCGCTGGCGAAGGCCAGATTCTTATCGCCATTGTCCTTGATCGTCACTGTGGTGGCGGCGGGGGAACCCAAGCTCCAGCCGGAAGAGGGGCTGCTCAAGGCCACCTTAAAGGTTTCGTCCACCTCGTAGAGGGTATCGTTGGTGATGCTGATACTGATGTTCTGGGTGGTGACTCCCGCCGCGAAGCTCAGGGTCCCGCTCTTGGCGGTGTAATCCTTACCCGCCACCGCGCTGCCGTTGCTGGTGGCGTAGTTCACGGACGTGGAACCGCTACCGCTGGACCGGGTAACGGAGATGGTCAGGGTCGTGGTGCCCTCGGTCACCGTCGCCGTGGCGGCACTAAACTGAAATGTCTGCGAGCCGGCAGGCGGCGGCACCGCACCCAGTAACTGATTCAAAGCGGCATGGCAATCGATACGCGGCTTGACGATGCTGGTGAGGCGAAAGTCGGCGATGGGCTTGCCCGTGCCCTTCAGCGCCGCCTCGATGGCATCCACCGTGGCCTCCGGCTTCGCGGCCTTCAGCAGGGCCCAGCAGCCGGCGGCATGGGGGGTGGCCATGGAAGTCCCGTGGTAAGTGGCGTAGGTGTTGGTCGGCACCGAGGCATCGATGGCGGAGCCCGGCGCCAGCAGATCCAGAAAACTCGCCGTGTTGGAATAGCAGGCGACCTTGTCCACGGCGGATGCCGAACCACCACAGGTCCAGCCGCTGGTGTCCCAGGTCGCCCCCACGCTCACCGCCGAGGAGATACAGGCCGGCGCGCTGATGGCATTGGTCCTGCCCTCGTTGCCCGACGCGATAAGGGTGGCGATGCCCCTGGACTTCAGATTGTCAATCAATGCCTTGGTGGAAGCGTTGGCGCTATTGCACGTGCTTTCGCTGCTATAGGCACCCCCTCCCAGGCTCATGTTCACCGCCGCGATCTTGACGCCGGCATCATGAAGATCGATGACCCGCTGCAAACCGCGGTTGATGTCGCTAAACCAGGCAAAAGAATCCCGGTAGTAGGCATCCCAGGTAAACACCTGCATGGGGATCAGGTTGCCGCCCTTGGCGACGCCGGCAAAGGTCTGGTTGCCGCCCCGGCCGATGGCGATACCGGCCACATGGGTGCCGTGATCGCAGGCCCAGTTGCCATAGGTGGCATCGTAGCAATAGGAGGCGGATCCACTGGCGGTGGAGGCGGTGACGCGACCGGGACACATGGAGTATTCACCCGCACCAGGATTGTGCGTGGAGTAACAGGCCTCGGCAACCAAGGTTCCCTGGAGGAAGGGATGGGAGGTCTGAACCCCGTTATCCAGCACCGCCACCGCCCAGCCCTTCCCCACGTAATCGGCACTCCAGGCATCATCGGCCTGGATGAGCGGGACGCTTTGCGCCAGAGAGGCCCAGGCCTGCCGGTCCTCCTGAATATCCGTCACCTCCGGCATGGCGGCCAGGGCTTCGAGTTGGTCAGCATCGACTTCCATGGCCATGAAAGGCACCGCAGTCAGACGATTGATCCGTGCCGCGTCACGCCGCGGCAAGGCCTTCTCGATCGTGGACTGGACGGCGCCGATCTCCTGGCGCTGACGCTGCCGGGTGGACCTG
>JAGVUH010000531.1 GCA_019136395.1 Gammaproteobacteria bacterium | reverse complement strand
CTGGAGGACTACCGGGCCGGGCGCGAGCGTCTCATCCAATCCCGCGCCACGCACCTGGACCAACTGGCCGACAAGCTCAAGGAAGCGCGGGTGCGTCGGGTGATCGCCGCCCTGCTGGCGACGGACCAGACCGAACTCCAGTTACCGGAGGATGATCTGCAATACCTTGTCGATCTGGGGCTCATCGAGCGCAAGCCCCAGATTCATATCAGCAACCGTATCTATCAGGAGGTCATCCCGCGGGAGCTGACCGCCGTGACCCAGGACACCATGGTGCAAGACACGGCCTGGTATCTGCTTCCTGACCGTCGCCTGGACATGGCGAAGCTGCTGGCCGCCTTCCAGCAATTCTTTCGCGAAAACGGCGACTCCTGGGTGGAGCGTTTCGACTATAAGGAGGCCGGCCCCCAGTTGCTGCTCCAGGCCTTCCTGCAGCGCATCGTCAACGGCGGCGGGCGCATCGGGCGCGAATACGCCCTGGGCCGGCGCCGGACCGACCTCCTGGTCGAATGGCCCCTCACTCCAGACCAAGAGTTTCACGGGCCGGTACAGCGGATCGTCATCGAGCTGAAACTGCTCCATCCTGGCAAATCCCTCGCCAGCACCCTGGCAATCGGGCTGGAACAGACCGCCGACTATGCCGACCGGGTCGGTGCCCAGGAGGCCCATCTGGTCATCTTCAACCGCGATCCTGGCATGGACTGGACGGGCAAGGTCTGGCGGCGGGAGGAGGCCCATGGCCAACGGCCGATCCTGGTCTGGGGATGTTGAAGGACGTGCAAGCCGACTATGAAGGTCTCGACACCTGACTGCTTGGCGCCAGGTCGATTGGTCTGCCGAGGTCCGTGGTACCCCAGCCCAATGTCGGCACCAGCGTGGGCGTGGGCGTGGCCTACAACCAGTTGGGAAGGATGACCTACCTCTTGCCGCAAAACCCTAGGAAGCACAAAGGTGTGACCTCAGTCAGGTCCTGAGGTCGAGCTTGGGCGCCCTGCTTGAGCTTGTCGTAGTTGCCAAAGACCTCGGTGAGATTGCGCTTCATGAACTCGCGTAGGCCATTGATGGTGACCACGTAGAGCCGCCCGCCGGGCTTGAGCCGCTGGCGGGCGTCGTGAAGGTAGAGGCTCAGGGCCTCCTTACCGACCTTGGCGGGGATGTTGCTGGCGATGAGGTCGAAGCGCAGCCCGGCGTCGATATGCCGGAAGCCGTCGCTCAACTGCGCGCGGGTATTGGGCAGGCGATTGAGCCTGGCGTTGAGGTTGCTAAACTCGACGGCGACGAAGTCCTTGTCCACCATCAGGGTCCGACCGGCGGGGGCGAGGGCGGCCAGGGCCAGGCCAATGGGGCCATAGCCGCAGCCCAGGTCCAGGCAATCGTCCGCCGCTTCCACCTCGACCTGCTCCAGCAACAGCCGGGTACCCTCGTCGATCTCACGGGGGGAAAAGAGCCCCCAGGTACTGTGGAAGACGAATGGACGGCCCACGAGCTGGGTCTCGAAGACGATGTCCCGCCGCAGTTGATCGAGTTGTTGTCGGGTCAGCATGGTTTCAAACCAGGGACATTTCAGTTTGCGGTGCGGAAAGGGAGGGCCGGAACGGCAGAAAATTGCTTGACGATGTACCTACCCCCTGAAGATTCTTCGGCTATTCTCGCAGAAACCTACTTATCCCGGCCCCTGGCCGCGACTTGACCCATGAACGATCCCGCGGGCCACCTCCAGATCCATCTCCACCGCCAGACCGGAGGGCTGGGGGTCAAGATCCAGTCCTCGCGCCTGACCAACGCCAGCCGGGTGTTCATCGGCAAGGACCTGAGGGCGACGCTCGCAACCCTGCCCAGCCTCTTCAGTGTCTGCGCCACGGCCCAGACCGTTGCCTGCGTCACGGCCGGTGAGGCGGCTCTGGGCCTCCGCCCGCACCCCCGCGTCCTGGCGACGCGCCTGCTGCTGGTGGAGCTGGAGACGGTGCGGGAGCACCTGTGGCGTCTGCTTCTGGACTGGCCCCGATTTCTGGGTGAGACCCCCCAGGGGCCGGCGATGGCCCAGGTCATGGCCGCCTTTGACCAATGGCGTCGCGCCCTGACGGCCAACGACGATCCGCTCCGGCCGGGGGCCGGGCTAGGTGCCGTGGCCATCCGGGCCGATGGGGCCACCACCGCTGACGCCGCCACCGCCCCCGCTGACGCCACTGCTGCCCCCGCTGATGCCACTGCGCCCCCCGCTGCCCACACTGCCACCCCCACTGCCGCCCCCACTGCTGCCACCGCTACTGCATCCGCTGACGCTGCTGCCGCCCTGACGGCCTTGTCGGCGATCGCCAGCCGGCAGGTACTGGGACATGCCCCCGACGAGTGGCTCGCCACTGTCAGGAACCTCCAGGCCCTGCGCCACTGGGCACGGACCGGCGACACCGCGGCGGCGCGGCTCATTGACCTGGTCGATCGCCAGGGCTGGGCCGAACTGGGTCGATCGCCGGTGGCGGTCCTGCCACCCCTGACCCTGGCCGCCCTGGACGCCCGTCTCAGCGGACCTGGGGCGGAGGCCTTCATCGCCGCCCCCCGGTGGCATGGCGCCGCGGCGGAGTCCACCCCCTTCGCCCGTCAGCTCAACCAGCCCCTGGTGGCCGATCTGGCCCGGGAACTGGGCAATGGCCTGCTGCCGCGCCTGGCCGCCCAACTAGTCGAATTGTCCTCGCTGTTGGTCGAGCTTCCCCGCCGACTTGTCGCCCTGACAGAGGCTGATCCCAGCGCCGAGGTGGTCCCCGCCCACGCAGAACCCCTTGCGGGCCGGCATGCGGGCGCCGCCCCGTCGCCAGGTACCGGTCTGGCCCAGGTCCAGGCCGCCCGGGGCCTACTTGTCCATCGCCTGACCGTGGAGCAGGGGCGCCTGGCGGACTATCGCATCCTGGCCCCGACGGAGTGGAATTTTCACCCCCAGGGTGTCGCCGCCCTGGGCCTGGCGACCCTGCCTGCGGCCGATGACGCGACCCTGCGCCGTCTGGCGGGGCTTTTTATCACCGCCCTGGACCCCTGTGTCGCGTATGATATAAGCATTAGCTGATATTCAGGCGCGAGTTCACCGTTTCCTGTTTCCTGTACCTAATTCCCAATCCCCAATTCCCAGTCCCCAGTCCCCCGTCCCCTGTTCCGAGTACCGAGTTTAGCCATGTGCCTGGCCGTCCCCGCCCTCATCACCGCCATCGATCCCGCCACCGACCAGGCGCAGGTTGCCCTGGGCGGCGTCACCAAGGAGGTCTCCCTGGCCCTGGTGGAGGGGGCCACCGTGGGTGACTATGTCCTGGTCCACGTTGGCTACGCCCTGGGACGCATCAGTCCCGAAGAGGCCGCACGAACCCTGGCCCTGATCGCCGCGGCCGGTGGCGCCGAGGTGGCGTGAGAGACGCTGGCCGCCCTCCGCTCCGCAGCGCGCTTGGTCCGAAACGGCTGGCGCTAAGCCTGAAGTGCAAGCGGACCATCCGCCCGCATTGAGACCGCCATGAAATTTATCGACGAATTCCGTGATCGTGAACTGGCCCGGGGTCTGGCAACGACCATCACCCGGGAGGCCGACCCCGGCCGCGCCTACCGCCTCATGGAGTTTTGCGGTGGCCACACCCACGCCATCTTCCGTTATGGCGTTCAGGACCTGATGCCGGCCAACGTGCGCTTCGTCCATGGCCCCGGCTGTCCGGTGTGTGTCCTGCCCACCGCCCGCCTCGACCAGGCCATGGCCATGACCGAGCGCCATGGCCTGATCCTCTGCACCTATGCCGACCTGATGCGGGTCCCGGCCTCCAACCGCCGCAGCCTGCTCAAGGCCAAGGCGGCCGGCGCCGACATCCGCATGGTCTATTCGACGCAGGACGCCCTGGCCATCGCCCGCGCCAACCCAAAGCGCCAGGTGGTCTTCTTCGCCATTGGCTTCGAGACCACCACCCCGCCCACTGCCGTCGCCCTCCAGCAGGCCAAGGCCGAGGGCCTGAGCAACTTCAGCGTCTTCTGCAACCACGTCCTCACCCCGCCAGCCATGCGCGCCATCCTGGCAACGACGGACCAGGTCGCCGGCCTCGCCATCGACGGCATCCTCGGGCCCTCTCACGTCAGCACCGTCATCGGCTCCGCGCCCTATGGCTTTGTCGCCACCGAGTTCGGCACCCCCCTGGTGATCGCCGGCTTCGAGCCCTTGGACGTGATGCAGGCCACCCTGATGCTGATCCGCCAGATCAACGCCGGCCAGGCCCGGGTGGAGAACCAGTACCAGCGGGCGGTGACGCCCGAGGGCAACCGCAAGGCCCAGGCCCTGATGGCCGAGGTCCTGACCCTGCGCGACACCTTCGAATGGCGCGGCCTGGGTTTCCTGGCCGACAGCGCCCAGCGCCTGAACGAGGCCTACGCCGACTTCGACGCCGAGCGGCGCTTCCCGGTCGCCGTGCCCCCGAGCTGCGAGGTCAAGGGCTGCGAGTGCCCCGCCGTCCTGCGCGGCGTCAAGGAACCGGCGGATTGCCGCCTCTTCGGCACCGTCTGCACCCCGGAAAACCCCATGGGCTCCTGCATGGTCTCCTCCGAAGGCGCCTGCGCGGCCTATTGGAGTTACGGCCGCTTCCGGGCCGCGGCCTGAACATTCCACCCAGCGCCGGCGGTCGGCCGGGAAATTGCGCCTTGCCCGGATAGCTGACCCCGACGGACCATGCTCTATCCCTGCCGCCCATCACCGTCGGCCAGCGGGGTCATTCCTTCGCGCACTGGTAGATGACCTCGACGCTATCCTCGCCGGCCTTGCGACTGATCACCTTGAGCGTGTTCTGGCCCAGGGACTTGCAATGGACGTTTGCCTCCTTGGCGGCCTCCAGATAGTTTTCATCGACGATCTTCCACCGCTCCGCGTCCAGTTTCGTCGGACCACTGGTCGTACCGCAGGCGCTCACCAACAGGCTGGCCACCAGACCACAGGAAAGGGTTATTCTATTAATATTCATGATGTTGCGAATCTTATTGCAGTCGATTTGGGGTTGAAACAATTTTTCCGCGACGGGTTCTCGTTATGATCCCAGCCTGCTTGACCGCCAGAAAGGAGTCGCGGGCGGGGCCCTCCGGCATGGCGGTCTTCCATGGCGAACAACCTTGGCGATCACCTTGAAAGCCGGATTGAACGGATTACTGGATCGTCAGATCCCCAGGCTGCTGGGTTGCCGAGTTGCCGAGCTCCCGGATTGCTGGGTTACTGGGTTGCCAATTTGCCGGCCGCCGGGAACGTGGGGCTCTTCGTCCAAAGGGGCGAGTCCTGAATCCCTGACCGCCATCAATGATGCTACGACAGCCCCCTCGTCGGCCATTGTATGGTGGCCGACGATTGGCATAGGGTCATTCCCGCTGGATTGCTCACAGCCTGGATCAAAGGGGACTCTGGAAGTCAAGCATCGGAAGCCTGAATAATGCCGAATTTATAACTTAATGTTAATTATCGAAATATCACTAATGGTCAGAATGTTACCAGGACCGCACGAGCCCAATAATGACGCGCCCTCCGGGCCAGTCGTCAGGGTTTACTGACAGAGTTATCCACAGATGCTGGGGAAAAGTGGTTGCCGCCTAGCAGCCAGTGGTCCAGACGCGAGGTAACCGATGGCCGCTGAATCCAGTGCCCGTTGAAGTGGAGTCCGTGGACCGAAGGCCCAGCACCTTTCCGGCTCGGTTACGCCACCCGGCCCTGATGCCGCAAGGAGTCCCGGATATACTGAAGGCGGTCCCGGAACTCCCTCGCGCCCAGCCTCATCCGAAGGACGCCACCCCCAACCGGACCAACCGGACCAACCGACCAGCCATTCCAGCCCACTCGACCCAGCCAAGCCACTAAATCCACTGTCATCATTCAGACCCCCTCTCCCCAACCCTCCCCCACCAGGGGGAAGGGAGCTAGAGAATCAGGAATTTGTGCTCCAGGAGCCCTCCTGGGGCGCGAGGGGTCTGACGAATGCAAAATCCAATCAACCCTTCGTTGCAGTACGACAGCTAACATCATGACGGACAAGCCACGCCGATTCGCCCAGGGCCTCGACATCAAACGCGGGGCGGTGGACATGAGCCATGGCAGCGGCGGGCGCGCCATGGCCCAGCTCATCGCCGAGCTTTTCCAGCGCTACCTGGACAATGAACTGCTCCGCCAGGGCAACGACCAGGCCCTGTTCCAGCCCCCGGCGGGGCGCCTGGTGATGAGCACCGACGGGCACGTCATCTCCCCCCTCTTCTTCCCCGGTGGCGACATCGGCTGCCTGGCCGTCCATGGCACCATCAACGACGTGGCCATGGCCGGCGCCCGCCCCCTCTACCTGGCGGCGGGCTTCATCCTGGAGGAAGGCTTCCCCCTTGCCGACCTGGCCCGGGTGGTGGAGAGCATGGCGCGGGCGGCCAACGAGGCCGGTGTCCTGGTGGTGACGGGCGACACCAAGGTGGTGGAGCGGGGCAAGGCGGACGGCCTCTTCATCACCACCACCGGCCTGGGCGTGGTGCCGGAGGGCATCCACATCTCCGGCGACCGGGCCCAGCCAGGCGATGTCATCCTGCTCAGCGGCACCCTGGGCGACCACGGGGTGGCGGTCATGTCCCAGCGCGAGAACCTGGGCTTCGGCACCGAGATCCGCTCCGACACCGCCGCCCTGCATGACCTGGTGGCCGCCATGGTCGCCGCCGTGCCGGACATCCACTGCCTGCGCGACCCCACCCGCGGCGGCTTCGCCACCACCCTGAACGAATTCGCCCGCCAGTCCGGCGTCGGCATGCGGGTGCGCGAGCACGCCATCCCGATCCGCGAGGAGGTGGCCGCCGCCTGTGAGCTGCTCGGCCTGGACCCCCTCTACGTCGCCAACGAGGGCAAGCTCATCGCCATCTGCCCGCCGGATCGGGCGGAGACCCTGCTAGCCACCATGCGCGCCCATCCCCAGGGTCGCAACGCCGCCATCGTCGGCGAGGTGGTGACCGACCCCCACCAGTTCGTGCGCATGGAGACCGCCTTCGGCGGCGAGCGCGTGGTCGATTGGCTCACCGGCGAGCCCCTGCCGCGGATCTGCTGAAACGTGGCCAGTTGCGGCACCACCTTCCATATTACTGTATTTAAATAGAAAAACCCCCTGGCGCCCGCCGCAAAAATGGCTTTGTTTCGCAATTTGCCTTTTTCAGGGGTCCAGCAAGGTGGCTTTGTTCCGCAAAATGGCCTCTTCGGTAGGTCCAGCAAATGGGTTCGTTTCGCAAAATGCCCTTTTTGGCGGACCGGCCAAATGGGTTCGTTTCGCAGTTTGCCCTTTTGGGGGGTCCTGAAAGCTGGCTGGCGCATGGTCCGCACGTCCCTTGGCCCTGCAACGCGGGTCAATCCGGCCAGGGCGCGAGCAGTTCCTCTCCCTCTTCCTGGGCCCGGTTGACCCGCGGGCTGACGGGCCAGGCCCGCAGGGCCGTGTCGGGGGCGGGTCGTAACAGGTCCTGGGCGTTAGCCGCCGGCCCCTCCAGCCAGGTCGCCCAGTCCGCCGGGGCCAGGAGCAACGGCATGCGGTCATGGATCGGCGCCACCTGGGCGGTGGTCAGGATGCAGGCGGTGCGCAACAGGCTGCCGTCCGGGGCTGGCCAGGATTCCCACAGTCCGCCAAAGGCCAGGACCGCCCCGTCTGGAGGGCTGAAGTAGTAAGGCCGCTTGTTATCGCCCTGGCGATCCCACTCATAGAAACCATCGGCGGGGATCAGGCAGCGGCGCTGGTGGAAGGCGCCGCGAAAGGCGGGCTTGGCCGTAACGCTCTCGGCGCGGGCATTGATCAGCAGTGCGCCCCTGGCCGGGTCCTTGCTCCAGTGCGGCACCAGGCCCCAGCGCAGCAGGTGCAGCACCCGGGTTCCCTCCGGCGAGCGCCGGACCACCGGGATCTCCGTCGCGGGGGCGATGTTGTAGCGGGGGGCGCCACACATGGTTCTGACTCAAACCTCGATACCAGGACTGCCTGAATGACCGGCTCGCGGCGGGGGTGGGAGCCGGGTATTAAATGCGACGCGAACTTACTGGTCTGTTCACGTGGCGACGGCATCAAGCCACCCACCGCTCGGACAGCACCTCCGCCTGCTGCAGGACCGTCTGCACTGCGGCGTCCTGTAGATCGGGCGGATAGCCATACTTGCGCAGAATGCGCTTCACCAGCACCCGGATGCGGGCGCGGGCCGGTTCCCGCTGCGCCCAATCGATGCTGACGCTCTGTTTCAGACTGCTCAGCAGTTCATGGGCAATCACGCGCAGCTCGGCGTCGCCCATCACCTCGACCGCGCTCTCGTTCTCGGCCAGGGCGTCGTAAAAGGCGATCTCATCCTCGGACAGCCCCTGCTCCTCCCCCCGCTGGCGGGCGGCACGGATGTCCCTGGCCAGGTCGATCAGCTCCTGGATCACCTGGGCCGTGGTGATGGCGTTGTTATGATAGCGGGCGATGGCGGCTTCCAGCCGCTCTGAGAAGGCCCGGGTCTGGACCACGTTGGCCTTGCTGCGGGCGCGGATCTCCCCGTTGAGGAGCTTGCGCAGGGCCTCCATGGCCAGATTCTTCTGCTGCATGCCCTGCACCTCGGCGAGGAACTCGTCGGATAGGATCGAGATATCCGGCGCTTGCAGCCCGGCGGCGGCCAGGATGTCGACGATCTCGGTGGACACCACGGCGCGGCTGACAATCTGGGCGATGGCCAGCTCCCGCTCCTGGGCGGTCTTGCCCGCCCCCGGCGCGCTCTTCACCAGGGCGGCGCGGATGGTCTGGAAAAAGCCGACCTCCTCGCGGATGGCCCGCGCCTCATCGCTGGCGGCCGCCAGGGCGAAGGCCTTGGACAGGGCCAGCACCGCATCGGCGAAGCGGCGATGGGCGCGCTTTTTGCCCTCCTCGGTCTCTTCCCGCGCCGCGTCCCGCTGCTGCCGATCCAGCACCCACTCGATGGCCCCGGCCAGCACCACCAGGCGCTCCTGGGGCGTGCCCGCCAGACCGGCCCGGTAGTCGAAGCCATGGAACAGGTCCCGCACGATCTCGTACTTTTCCAGCAGCACGGCCACGGCCTCGGCCTCGTCGATCCCGGCCTGGCGGCGGTCGCTGGCGGAATACTGGCTGAGGGCACGCTTGAGATTCTGGGCGATGCCGATGTAGTCCACGATCAGCCCGGCCGGCTTGTCGCGGAAGACCCGGTTGACCCGGGCGATGGCCTGCATCAGCCCATGGCCCTGCATGGGCTTGTCGATGTACATGGTGTGCAGACAGGGGGCGTCGAAGCCGGTCAGCCACATGTCGCGCACGATTACCAACCGCAGGGGGTCCTTGGGGTCCCGCGCCCGGTTGGCGAGCTGGTCCCGGCGCGCCTTGCCGCCCAGGTGCGGCTGCCACTCCGGGGGATCGGCGGCCGAGCCGGTCATCACGATCTTGAGGGCGCCGCCCTGGTCATCGTCGCTGTGCCAGTCGGGGCGCAGCTTGACGATCTCGTCGTAGAGGGCCACGCAGATGCGGCGGCTCATGCAGACGATCAGCGCCTTGCCGTCCAGGGCCTGGACCCGGTCCTCGTAGTGGCGCACCAGGTCCGCGGCCACCAGGCGCAGGCGGCTGGGGGCGCCGACCACGGCCTCGATGCTCGCCCACTTGCGCTTCAGCCGTTCCTGCTCGCCCAGGGCCTCGTCCTCGGTCAGCTCGGCGATCTCGTCGTCGATCCGCGGCTTCTCGTCCTCGTCCAGCTCGATGCGCGCCAGGCGGCTCTCGTAGTAAATGGGCACCGTCGCCCCGTCCTCGACGGCGCGGTTGATGTCGTAGACGTCGATGTACTCGCCAAACACCGCCGGCGTGTTGACGTCGTCGCTCTCGATGGGCGTGCCGGTGAAGCCGATGAAGGAGGCATTGGGCAGGGCATCGCGCAGGTACTTGGCGAAGCCGTAGGCGATCTCGCCGGTTGCGCGCTCCACCTTGGCGCGGAAGCCGTACTGGCTGCGGTGTGCCTCATCGGCGATGACCACGACGTTGCGCCGGTCGGTCAGCACCGGGTAGCCGCTCTCGCCCTTGGCGGGGGCGAACTTCTGGATGGTGGTGAAGATCACCCCGCCCGCTGGGCGGCTGAGCAGGCGTTGCAGGTCCTCGCGGCTGTCGGCCTGCTGCGGGGTCTGGCGCAGCAGGTCCAGGCACAGGCTGAAGGTGCCGAAGAGCTGGTCGTCGAGGTCGTTGCGGTCGGTGATGACCACCACGGTGGGATTGGCCAGCGCCGGATCGGCGATGATGCGCCCGGTGTAGAAGGCCATCAGCAGGCTCTTGCCCGAGCCCTGGGTGTGCCAGATGACGCCGATGCGCCGGTCGCCGCCCAGGCTGGCGGCGAGGATGGTCTGGGCGACGGCGTGCAGGACCGCGTGGAACTGGTGATAGCCGGCGACGATCTTGACCAGCCCGGTGCTGGCGGTGGCAAAGACCGTGAAGTCGCGGACCAGGGCCAGGAAGCGGCGGTGCTCGAAGACCCCCTCCAGCAGGGTGCTCAGTTCCGGCGCGCCCTTGGGAGCAATCACCCGGCCGTCCACGGTGCGCCAGGGCATGAACCGCTCGCGGTCGGCGGTCAGCGAGCCAAAGCGCGCCTGGAGGCCGTCGGAGATCGCCAGCACGGCGTTGGTGCGAAACAGGGCCGGGATCTGGTCCTTGTAGGTCTGGAGCTGGTTGAAGGCCCCATCCAGGGTGGCGTTCTCATCCCCGGGGTTCTTCAGCTCCACCACGGCCAGGGGCAGGCCGTTGACGAACACCACCAGGTCGGAGCGGCGGTTGTTCTGGTGCTCGATGACCGTGAACTGGTTGACGGCCAGCCAGTCGTTGTTCTTCGGGTTGGCGAAGTCGACCAGCCAGGCCTTGTCGCCGCCGATGCTGCCGTCGGCGCGGGTGATCTCGACATCCACGCCCTCGACCAGCAGCCGGTGCAGGCGACGGTTTTCCTCGACGAGGGAGGGGGTCGCGGTCTGCCGGACCTGCTTGACCACCTCCGCCAGACAGTCCGGGGGTAGATGCTGGTTGAGATCAGCCAGGGCGGCGCGGAAGCGGTCCAGGAGGATCACCTCGGCGTAGCTGGCCCGCTCCGGGGTCTTGCCGTCCGGGGAGATATCCGGGCCATACAGGACCGTGTAGCCCAGGCCCTCCAGCCAGGCCAGCGCGGCCGCCTCGACGTGACTTTCGCCGAATTGGCTAGTCATGGGTCAACGCCATCCCCCTCCTGGTCTTCCAGGAGGCGGATCTCGCGCGGGTTGCGCAGCTCCCACCGTTGCCGGCCCGGAAACAGGTCACCGAGCAGCGAGATGGCGGATTTATCCTCAAAGGCGCGAATGACCAGGGGGTAAAGGGCGTGCTCGAAGCGCACCGTCACGCGCCGCGGTTTCTCATCGATCAGTGTCCGCAGGGTCGCATTGCCGTCGAACTGCTCGATGGGACGATCAAGGGCGATCACAAACCCGGTGACGCGGGTGTCGGTCAGGGGTTCCGATTGCCGGAAGATGCGCGCCGCCTCCAACAGCACCTCGCCCACCTCCGGACTGAAGCGGAAGGTCTCGCGCCGATGGCCTACCGGACGGCTGCGCGCCCAGGTCAGCCCGATCTCGATGCCGCGGGCGGCCTCGGCCAGACGGGCGACCGCATCGCACAGATTCGCGCTCACCCCCCGCGCGACGGCCTCGTCGAAGGGCGCGAAGGCATTGTCGGCGCGGGCACGATCGGCCGCCCGCTTGGCAGCGCCCAGGGCCTCGGCCAGGCGCAGCGTCACCGTTCGGGTAAAAGGCTCCTCGCCCAAATCGAAGGTCTGTTGATGCTGCAGCCGCGGCTGTACCGGCGACAAGAGGGTCAGGACATAACTGCCCCGCTCGCTTGGTCCGAGTCTGACCGATTTCAGGTAATCGGTGGCCTGGGTGACCTTGCGCAGATGGTAGTTACGCCGCGGATCGACCACGGAGCAGGCCGCGGCGAGCAGCAGATTTTCGGCCTCCTGATGGAGCACCACGCCGTCCTCGATGCCGATGGCCCCGCTCGCGTCGGCCTCGGGTGCGCGCAAGCGCACCACATCCAGACCCGAAGTCAGGATGTCCTGATAGACCTCCAGGGCCGAGCGCTGCTCCCGCTCGGCCAGGAGCCCAACCGCCTCGGCCATGCGCGAGACGTAGTCGCCCAGGTCGTCGCGCGTTGGCACCAGGATCTCCACCGCCTCGGTTTCGGCCGCTTCCGGCACATAGACCAGCGCCCTGTCCCCGATGCGGTCCATCTGCCGCCATCCCTGGGCATCCAGGTAGGACTTGAGATCCCCCCAAGGCAGATGGCGCAGGGCGGTTTGATCGGTCAGCTCAAGTTTCATCGGAATGCCCCCTGATTGGCCTTCTGCATCAAGGCCTGCAGTGCGATCGGGTCGAAACGCTGATGGCGAGGGATCTTGACCGTTACGGTCGCGGTATTCCCCCGCTCGGGCTCGCCGGCGAGGGAAAGCCAATAGCCACAGCGGCGAAGAATCAGCGAGTCCTCGCTGTGAGTCAGCCAATCCTCCTCCCGCTCCGGTAGCACCACCAGGATCAGCAGGCGAGGGATGATCACCTCCGCGCGCAGTTCGTCGTAATTCTTCACCGACAGCGGAAAGGTAACGGCCTCAGCATCGACCACATCGCGCGCGGTGGCCTTGGCCTGAAACTCGATGCGCGGGCGCCTCCCCGTGTGTGAAATCAGGGTGCCATCGATACTGTCCACATCCACCCTCGGCTCAACCAGATCGAACCCGGCGCGTGCCGCGACAGCACTGATGTAGGCCAGGGAAAAGCGCTCCTTTTTGTGATTCAGGTCCATCAAAGAGCCACCTCGCCGGCATGGTTGATGTCGTATACGTCGATTTCGGCTTCCGTCGGAGTCGTTGTCTGTCGAACCGTCGATTCGATCTGCTGCTCCTGCCAGGCCGCGTAACTCGTCTGCGTGCCTGCCAGCCGCCAATCCACGCGGCCATTGGCGCGGCGACCGGACACGACCGCCGCGGCCGCGCTTGGGCTGGAAAAGGCCACATCCTGGGTCAGGGTGGCCAGGGGGGCGTTGGGTTCGCCCTGCAGGATGCCCGTTTCCCGAAGCTTGTCATGGAGCTTGGCATAGCCGATCCCGACCGATGAGGCTTGTTGCCATTGGGACACGACCTGCGCCCCTTTGAGCACCACGAACTCCCCATCGATCTCGCGTGCCTTAGCGCAGGCGCCACTCTTCTTGTGCGTCAACTCGAACAGGGGGCCAGCCTCCAGAGGATCACTGACCGTGGTGGACCCTGACCCTGGCTCCGTCGAGGGTTTCGGTGACTCTCGGAAAAACTCTAGCCCCAGCACCGGGAGCACCAGCCGGATCTGGTCGATGAAATACTCCATGTCGGACTGATCCGCCTCGGGTAAGGCCACCGGCGGGGGCGTCATGCCGTTGTCGAGCTTGACGCGGCCCGCGGCCGTGGCGATGCCGATCAAGCGCGCTTCCAGGTAGCGGGCATGGGCCTTGGTGATGTTCTGGTCCTTGCTGGTGATGACACAGGTCCGCTCCCAGTAGTCCTTCTTGCCTTCCTGATTGTGCTGCTTGAGCCGGACGCCAACGTTGTCGCTCTCGCCGATGTAGAGCATGACCGCATCGGCATTGACGGGGTCCTGACCGTACAGGAGGTAGACCCCGGTGCGGCTGACCTCCGGGCGGGTAAGGAACTTGGGGAGCTCCACCCGGGGTCCGGTGAGCACATGGCCGGTCCAGTTCATGATCTCGGCGGTGATCAGGCCGGTGGACTTGCCATCGACCAGGAATAAACGAACGCTGCGTCCCAGGTTGTTCATCAGACGACCTCACCGATGATGCGCTCGGCGTCCTTGATGCGGATTTCGCCGGACATGAGCTTGGGGAGGAGGAGATCGCGGGTTTGGGCGAGAGTTTTGGATTCATCAGAATTGCCGTGCATCTTTTGGCGCAACTGTGTTACGACCTCATCAAACGCTTGCCTTATGCCCTGCCCGGACCAAGCGACCGGCAAACGGTACGCGTTCTTTCGGTTCAATCCAGGAACAGCAGCGTCGGTATTCATGCCGTCGAGCCCAAGCGTTTGCAGGAGATAGAAACAGAAAGTTAGAGGCGCTTTTGACTTAACATAGAACACAGTATCGATGGGGAAAAAGGGGCCGTCTTCCCAATAAAGGCTTCCGACAGTACCTTTGCGGCCTACGATAATTGATGGACCCTCGACCAACGGCTGATTGTGATACCCAGTAATTCCACCCGAACCATAAACAGGAACAGAGCCATTTACGCGTTCGGTAGATTTGAGGGCTTTGCCATAGGCAAGTTCAAGGATGTCTTCAACACTCTTCTCTTCCCACCCCTCCGGCTTATCTTCATCATCGAGGGCATTAGGAAACAGCGCCCACAGTTCCGGGGAAAGGTAGGGCGGGCTTCCTTCAGCCTTTGCTCGCGTGGGGCCGAAATCCACGAACCAGTCCTTGAAGATCGCCCGCGCGAGGGCCTCCAGGGTTTCGTTGGTCTGGCGACTTAGCTCGATTTTGTCGTCGAGGGCCCCTAATAATTCGCCAATCTTGATCTGTTGTTCAAAAGAGGGAACAGAGATTGGTACTGATCGAAGAGCTTTTTGGCTAATTCCAGCCACGGTCGTACCGGTGGCAAAGGACTGAATAATTTCCTGTTGCTTGGAAGACATCAAAAGGAATTTCAGAAATTTATTATAAATAACGCATCTCTTACCACGCATGCATACTACACGCTGCCCTAATGCGTATCGTGCTGTCTGCTCGTCAAGCTGAGCCACTTCCCCCAAAGGCCCTTCTGTCGTTATTACTACGTCCCCAGTCTTAGGCAGGCCTCTTGTCATCCAAATTGAATAATAACTTGACGCTATCGTTTGCTCTATTGGCTGAATAACGCGACCATCCTTGACAACCTTTGCTGAAATCACTGGAATTCCGCCTATAGATTTTGGAGGACTTTTACCTCTGTAATCGATCAGGCAATCCAATCCATCCTCAAGCGGCATAGTTGTCCACTCACCCATCGAAGACCACTCCCTCCAAATTCGCCTGGACCACCGCCCCCAATTTCTCAAGCTGGGCTAGTTGTGCCTCCAGCTTCGCCCTCAGCGCCACGAAATGCTCCACAACGGACATCAGATCTGAGTCCCGCCCAGGATCATTTCGACGACGGCTTGCCTGAGACTCCCGAGATAGGTGTGGGTCAACGCACCAGCAACGTCGGAAAACAGGCTTTCATGGGCCGTGAACAATTTACCGGGACGGACAAAGCTCTCACGGCGCAAGCCGCCCACGGAAAAGTCCTGGTCACGCAGCGCGACCGCGCGCTGGTCACCATAGGCATTGCTGGTGATCTGACACACGATCCAGTCTCCCTTGCCGACCGCCGCTAGCAAGAGCGCGGGCCGATACTTGCGCGCCGTCAGGTCTGAAAACGGAAAGGGCAGGATCACTACCTGTCCGGCTGCAAATGTGCCCATGCCACATCCTCCTCCGGTTTAAGCCAATCTTCAGCCAAGGCGGGTTCGGCAAGCAGCGCCGTCTCAGCGACCTGCTCGACAGGTGTCAGGAACGTCAGAATCGCACGGCCGGACGGTAGGTGCTCGAACGGTTCGACCGGATGGATTCGACCACGGGTGTCAACTTCGACTTCGATGGTTTGCAGCATACTCAGATCCTCCAGAAGGACGTGGTGGTGGGCGCGGAACTCGGTAGGGCTTGCTGTATCAAGCGGCATAGCTCGGGATCTCGATTTCCGCCTTTCTTGAGCGACAACATAAAATCCTCGTTAAGCTCCTCGGTCTCCAAGCGATACGTGGTGTACATGCGCGTGACCCCCGTTAGGTTGATCTGTCGGATGAGGGCAGAAGGCGGGCTAGTTGCGCCTGAATCCGTGCCTCCAGTTCCTCGCCCTCGGCGAATTGTTCATCGAGCTTCGCCTTAAGCTCGGCAAAGCGTTCTGAAAAGGGCGTGCCGTCGTCTTCGATGGCCGCCGCGCCGACATACCGCCCCGGCGTTAGCACATGCCCGTGGCCCCTAATTTCCTCGAGCCTCGCCGCCTTGCAGAAACCGGGCACGTCTTCATAAACCCCAGCCCCCTGCTCTCCGCGCCAAGCGTGGTAGGTATCCGCGATCTTCTGGATGTCCTCGTCGGCGAATTCCTTGTGAGTACGATCCACCATGTGCCCCAACTTACGGGCATCAATGAACAGCACCTCGCCGCGCCGATCACGAAAGCGGTGGTTCTTCTTGTCGCGGGCCAGGAACCAAAGACAGGCGGGGATCTGCACGGAGTAGAAAAGCTGACCGGGCAGGGCGATCATGCAGTCCACCACGTCGCCCTCGACCATGGCCCGGCGGATGTCGCCCTCGCCGGACTGGGCGGAGGACATGGAGCCGTTGGCCAGCACCACGCCGGCCGTGCCGGTGGGCGCCAGATGATGGAGGATGTGCTGGAGCCAGGCGTAGTTGGCGTTGCCGGCTGGCGGCACGCCGTAGCGCCAGCGCGCGTCCTCGCGCAGACGCTCGCCGCCCCAGTCGGAGATGTTGAAGGGGGGATTGGCGAGGATGAAGTCGGCCTTCAGGTCCGGGAGGGCGTCCTTGTGGAAGCTGCCCTCGTTGTTCCAGCGGATGTCCGCGTCGATGCCGCGCACGGCGAGGTTCATCTTGGCCAGCCGCCAGGTGGTGTAGTTGCTCTCCTGGCCGTAGATGGCGATGTCGCCGATGCGCCCGCCGTGCTCAGCGACAAACTTTTCGGACTGGACGAACATGCCCCCGGAGCCACAGCAGGGGTCATAAACCCGGCCCCGGTAGGGCTCCAGCATGGCCACCAGCAGCCGCACCACCGAGCGGGGGGTGTAGAACTCACCGCCGCGCTTGCCTTCTGCCCCGGCGAAACCGCCGAGAAAGTATTCATAGACCCGGCCGAGGATATCGCGGGAGCGGTCGGCCTCCTGGTTCATGGCAATGCCGCTGATCAGGTCGATCAGCTCGCCGAGCATGACCTTGTTCAGGGCCGGGCGGGCGTAGTCCTTGGGCAGCACGCCCTTGAGGGAGGGATTGTGCGCCTCGATGGCCAGCATGGCGTCATCGATCAGCTTGCCAATGGTCGGCTGCTTGGCGTTGGCTTGCAGGAATGACCAGCGGGCCTCGGTGGGGACCCAGAAGATATTCTCGGCGGCGTACTCGTCGCGGTCCTCGGCGATGGCATAGCGGGCCCGCTCATCGCGCACATAGAGATCACTCTGGGGATCGGCGGCCTCGTGCAGCAGCCGGTCGTGCTTGGCCGCGAAGGCGTCGGAAATGTATTTGAGGAAGATCAGCCCGAGGGCGACATGCTTGTAATCGGAGGGCTCCATGTTGCCGCGCAGCTTGTCGGCGGCGGACCAGAGGGTGGCCTCGAAGCCGAGATTGGCTCCCCCGTTGTCGTTCTTTTTCGCTGGCCTTGCCATGTGTGCTCCACTGGAAAAAATTCTGCAACTAAACGCTATCAATCCTTTCAATAACTCATTTGATATTTTACTCCATTACTCAGGAAGTCCGGCCACAGACTCAGTCAGCAGTTCCTTGATTGTCTTGCCCTTCCTGGCCGCATCGGCCAGGCTCGCTAGCGTTGTTCCTAGGGTTGGCAAAGTCGATCAGCCAGGCCTTGTCGCCGCCGATACTGCCGTCGGCGCGGGTGATCTCGACATCCACGCCCTCGACCAGCAGCCGGTGCAGGCGGCGGTTCTCCTCCACGAGGGAGGGGGTCGCGATCTGCCGGACCTTCTTGACCGCCTCCGCCAGGCAGTCCGGGGGTAGATGCCGGTTGAGCTTAGCCAGGGCCGCGCGGAAGCGGTCCAAAAGGATCACCTCGGCGTAGCTGGCCCGCTCCGGGGCCTTGCCGTCCGGGGAGAGGTCTGGGCTGTACAGGACCGTATAGCCAAGTCCGTCCAGCCAGGCGAGCGCGGCCGCCTCGACGTGACTTTCGCTGAATTGGGTGGTCATGGGTCAAGTCCATCCCCTTTCTAGTCTTCCAGTGGTTGCGGGTTGTGCACGTGCATTCCGCCTCTAACGGCAACCTTGACAGCGCCCCCGGTGATCAACTTCTTGTCACAGAGGCTTTGTCTGAGCCCTGGCATCCTCCGCACTCGCGGCCTTTCGCAACAGCTCCAATCCACGTTCCGCCTTGCCCAGTCCGCGCTGGGCACGCGCGCGGAAATGCGCCTCGGCATCCCCTTCGGTCACAAGGGCGGTGGCCATGCCAACGAACAGTTCGCTGATACTGATGTCCCGAATCTGGGCGATCTCAGCGATCCGATGGTAAGTTTCGTCGGGCAAGCTCAGGGTGAATGAGGTCATGATTTCAACTCCCGTAAAAAGACATCAGGACTGCACACTCGTAGTTCAGCAAAGTGAAGCTCCATGCGAGAGAGGTCACCGAGGTTCCGCGTGACAAGGAAACGGGCGCTACCGGCAACCGCAAGTTCGACCAGATGATTATCGCCTTCGTCGGGGAGATTGGGGCGCCAACCAAAATAGACAGGCGTCCACTCGCAAACCGCCAGGAAGATATCCAGGAGTTCGCTTCGCTCGGCCGAGCTCAGCCGGCATTGCGTAAAGAGTGCTGCCCGCCCCAGGACATCTTCGTATTCCGCCAGCAGTGTCGTCCCCATCAGGGGGAGCGCCTGACCGCGCAGACAAGCTGCAATCACCGAGTTGGCAGCACCACGGCTCAGAATCGCGGAAAGGAAGACATTGGTATCGACAACGATCCGCATTGTTCCATGCTCTCAGTGGACAGTGGCGATCTGCCGCTCGGCCTCGCTAAAGCAAATCTCGCCATACATCAGCTCGGCCACCGATCCTCCCCTGGTCAGGGGTCGCTCAATTCTGCCGGCAATGGGTCTCCCGCACCAGGGGGGTGGCGAGGAGGGCGAGAAGGGCGGCACCAAAGCAAAGCCAAAGCCCGTGCTGATAATCGGCGGCCGCGTAGACCCGGACGCCGTCGCGCAGGGTTCCGTCCCAGCTCAGGTCCAGCACCCAGCCGAAGGCCGGCTGGAGGATGGCGGCGCCGAGGAAGAGGCCGGTGTTGACCAGGGCGACGGACATGCCCGCCACCCGCGCCGGCAGGACCTCCTTGGCGGCGGCATAGACCACTACATTGCCGCCGGCGGTCAGGCCCAGCAGGGCGAAGATCAGCAGGCCGCTCCAGCCCGGCCCCCAGGGGAGGAGGATCATCCCCAGCCAGGCCAGGCAGAAGAGCAGGGTCCCGGCGACGATCACCGGGCGCCGGCGGCCCAGGCGGTCCGAGATCCAGCCGACCTTGTAGGCACCGATGGCGAAGCCCAGCAGGGTCACGGTGGCGTAGAGGGAGGCAGCGGCGCGGTCCAGGCCGAACAGGTCGCGCATCAGTGGGATCGCCCACAAGCCGGCGAAGGCAAAGAAGCAGCCGGTAAGGCCAAAGTTGACCCAGAAGCCCGGCCACACCGCCCGGTTGGTCAGGACCTCCCGCAGGTCCCGCAGCCAGTGCTGGTCCCGGGGCGGGTGGGGTGGCAGCCCCTCCTGCTCCCTTAGGGAGGGAAAGCCGGCATCCTCGGGGCGGTTACGCACCCCGATCAGGGTCAGCAGGGCCAGCAGGACGGAGATGACCCCCGCGCCGACGAAGACCTGTCGCCAGGACACCTCCGCCAGCAGCAGGGCCAGCGGTCCCGCCGCCAGGATCGAGCCCAGGCTGCCCACCAGCAGGGTGAGCCCGCTGATCCGCCCGTACTGGCGGTCGGGGAACCAGAGGGCGTTGCTCTTCATCAGGCCGACGAAGATCACCGACACCCCCAGGCCCACCAGAAAGCGCCCCCAACTGGCGGTGGCGAAGTCCGGCGCCAGGCCGAACAGCACCGAGCCGACCCCCGCTACCAGCCCGCCCAGGGTGACGCTGATGCGCGGCCCCAGGGTATCCGCAAGCACCCCCGAGGGGATCTGCAGGGCGGTATAGATATAGAAGTAGGTCGCCGCCAGGGAGCCCAGGGCCGCCCCGCTGGTGTGAAAGGCCTGCATCAGGTCCGCCGCCACCACCCCGGGGGCGACGCGGTGGAAGAAGACCATGATGTAGGAGCCGATCAGGATCCAGAACACGGTCCAGCGCAGGCGGTTGAAGCGGGCTTGATCAAAGGGGATCGGATTCATGACGCACCGGAACTGATCGGTATCGCAAATCCCTTTTCGGCCTACCCGGGAGTGACCGAAAACGGAGCTGCTTTAGTGAGTGGGAGAAGCTTAGCAGCAGGGAGCCACGGTGGGAGACACCAGACCCAGGGCATCCCAGGGGGAGTTTAGGCGACTTATCCTAGCGACTTGGTAACAATTTCGCAATCTGGCCAGGCCCCGGCTTTGTTACCATCCGCCGCGGTTCAGCTTCAGGAAGTACCCATGCCCACCGACCCCCCGCTTGACGAGACGACCAGCGCCCCGCCAGAGACCCTGGCCGCCATCGACCTGGGCTCCAACAGCTTTCACATGATCGTGGCCCGCCCCCTGGAGGGGGACTTCCAGGTCATCGACCGGCTGAAGGAGATGGTGCGGCTGGCGGAGGGGCTGACCCCGGACAAGGACCTCAAGCCCGAGGTGGCGGCCCGTGCTCTGGCCTGCCTGGAGCGCTTCGGCCAGCGCCTGCGGGGCATGCCTCCCGGGAGCGTGCGGGCGGTGGGTACCAATACCTTGCGCCAGTTACGCCCGGAGAGCGGTTTCCTCGCCCAGGCGGAGGCGGCCCTGGGCCACCCCATCGAGATCATCGCCGGGCGGGAGGAGGCGCGCCTCATCTACCTGGGGGTGGCCAACGGCCTGGCCGCCAGCGAACAGCGTCGGCTGGTGGTGGACATCGGCGGGGGCAGCACCGAGATCATCATCGGCGAGGGCTTCAGCCCGCGCCTGCGCGAGAGCCTGCACATGGGCTGCGTCAGCGCCTCCCTGCGCCACTTTCCCGACGGCATCATCACCGCCGAGCGCCTGAAGCGGGCGGAACTGGCCGGTGCCATGGAGATCCGCCCGGTGCGCGAGCAATTCCGCCAGACCGGCTGGCGCGACGTGGTCGGCAGCTCCGGCACCATCCGGGCCATCGCCACCGTGATCGCCGCCCAGGGCTGGTCCCAGGACGGCATCTCGGCGGACGCCCTCCAGCGTCTGCGGGAGGCCCTGCTCGACTTCCACCGTTTCGCCGATATCAACCTTGAGGGCCTCGCCGAGGAGCGCCGGGAGGTCTTCGTCGGTGGCGTCACGGTCCTGCGCTCGGTCTTCACCGCCCTGGGCATCGAGCGGATGCAGGTCTCGGACGAGGCCCTGCGCGAGGGCCTGCTCTACGAGATGCTGGGCCTGACCCGCCACCAGGACGTCCAGGAGCGCTCGGTGACGGTCCTGGCCCAACGCTTCGAGGTCGACGAGGCCCACGCCGGACGCATTCGCGATACCGCACTGGTCCTCTTTGGCCAGGTGGTCCGCGGCTGGGAGTTGACGGATCCCCTGATGCCCGCCTTCCTCACCTGGGCCGCCCGCCTGCACGAGATCGGTCTCGCCGTCGCCCACAGCCAGTATCAGAAGCATGGCGCCTATCTGGTGGCCAATGCCGACCTGTCCGGCTTCAGCCGCGCCGAACAGGGTCTGCTGGCCAGCCTGGTCCTGGGCCACCGCCGCAAGTTTCCGGTGCAGGAATTCATCAGTCTGGCCGCCCCCTGGCGCCGTGCCGCCCCCCGCCTGTGCGTGCTGCTGCGTCTGGCCGCCCTCTTGCACCGCAGCCGCTCCCCCACCGCCAAGCCCTACCCCCTGCTGACCGCCAAGGAAAACCGGCTGAGCCTGCGTTTCCCCCCCGGCTGGCTCGATGATCATCCCCTGACCCGGCTGGAATTGGAGGAGGAGGCCCAACGCCTGGCAGTCGCGGGCATTCCGCTAGATTTTGCCTGATACCGCCCCCAAGCTGTTAGAATCCTGGCCAGTGGCGCTTCCTCCTTGGCGCCGCGCCAGAAGAGCACATCCGCCTTGGCCGCAAGGGCCAGGGCTTACCAAACCAACTCCTGGAGGATCATCACGATGTCCGCACTCTTTTCCGACGCCTGGATGAAGCAGCTCATGGACGCCTGGAACGGCGAGCCGGAGGTCAAGGACAAGCTGGCCGAGATCGGCTTCAACTCCGTGATCTATTGCGGCTTCAAGAGCGAGGACAACCCCCGCGGGGTCTTCGTCGTCGAGAACGGCACCTGCGTCCGCGCCGGCGCCTGGAGCCCCACCGATCCGCCCGCCAACTGGGACATGCGCGCCGACCTCGGCGACTGGCTCAAGTGGGTGGAGAAGGGCATCGGTATGATGGGCATGGGCATGGCCTTCACCACCGGCAAGCTCAAGTTCAAGGTCGGCGACTACAAGGCCATGATGAAGGACCCGCGCATGGCCAACCCCTTCGTCAAGAGCTTCGGCCTGATGCAGAAGATTGGCGCCGACGAGCTCGGCTAAGCTAACGGCGACTCGGAGCCCTTACCGATTCCGGCCTAGCTGAGCCGGATCATAAAGAGCCCGCCTCAGGCGGGCTCTTTTTTTTCCTCAGGTTGGCAACCTTCCGCTCTCCTTATCACGCCAGGCCATCAACGAAGCCATAAAGGATTACTATAGGCTAATAAATTTATTGTTAAATTTCTTAAGGCAGCCTTAATCTTTTCCTACTAATATAGTCCTAGAATTGAAGCTCCAAGAATCTCGTGTGGCACAAAGTAAGTAACAGTGTCTCAACAGGGTTTCTCTTCTCCCCCTCCCCCCCCCTTCATACGGAGAACACTGCCTTGAGCATGCCAAGAAAACTAGCCATGCTGGGTTTACTGCTGCCCCTCCTCGCCTTTCAGGCGCTGGCGGCAAGCGTATCCCCTACTTCTCTCAGCTTGATCGTAGGTCAAGTGGCTACGGTCACGATCAGCAGCATCCAGGGAACCGTCTCGCTGAGTAATTCCAACCCCAATGTGGCCACGGCATCCTTGGCAGGCACCAAGATTACCGTAACGGGAAGCGCCTCTGGGACGGCTACCCTCAACGTCATAGATAAGAAAGGCACGACAACCGTCACGAAAACCGTGAAGATCACGGTCAAGCCGGCCATGACGGTGAATCCGACATCCCTGTCCCTCGCTGTTGGCGCACAGGCAAAACTGACCATTAGTAACCCCACAGGCACAGTTTCTTTGACCAATTCCGACAGCAGCAAGGTCACGGCAACCCTGTACAAAAATGTCGTTACCGTGACGGGCAAGGCCGCGGGGAATGCCAACCTGACGATTCGTGACAGCAAAACCACCCGGACCGTGCCAGTACAGGTCAACGCCAGTGGTGGCGCGAGCGTGGTCGGGACGACGGAAGGACGCCTCCTTGCCAGCAACTGCTTCCAGTGCCACGGCACCTATGGCAGTGGAGGCTTCGAGAAGCTCCTGGGCGAAACCGAAGCCGAGATTTATGAGGAACTGGTCGAGTATCAGGACGATCCTGCCTTTACCACCGACATCATGGCGGCTCATACGCAGGGCTACAGCGATGCCCAATTGCGGGCCATCGCCAAGTACCTGGCCAAACCCTAAGTCCTCACACGAGAGCCGCATACATGAATCGTCGTCAATTTCTCGAAGCACTCGCCCTCAGCGGCGCCGGCCTCATGACCCTGCCCTCTTTCCTTCGCGCCGAGGATGGGGGATCTCTGCTGTTTCGCGTGCCGACCAACACCGGCATTAGCGGCAACATCGTTATCGTTGGTGGCGGCATGGCCGGAGCTACCATGGCCAAATACCTGCGTCTGTGGGGCGGTACGGGGGTGAATGTCACGCTCATAGAAAAGGCCCCCACCTACACCTCCAACATCATGAGCAACAAGGTCCTGACGGGTCAGATGACCCTGGCCAACCTGACTTATGTATATGACACGCTGAAGAATCACTATGGCGTGCAGTTGGTTAAGGGAACGGTCACCGGGATCAACACCGACGCCAAGACGGTGACCCTCTCAGGGGGCACCAGTTACAGCTATGGTCGCCTGGTCCTGGCGCCAGGCCTGGAGTTCGACCTGCTACCCGGGATGTCCAGCCTGTCGCAGTACGATCAACTCATTCCCCATGCCTGGCAGGCCGGCCCCCAGACACAGCTCCTGCGCAATCAGCTCGTCGGCATGACCAATGGCGCTGACGTGGTCATCACCATTCCCAAGGCCCCCTACCGCTGCCCACCGGGGCCCTATGAGCGCGCCTGCGTCGTGGCGGATTGGCTGGCCAAGAACAAGCCCGCCAGCCAGGTGGTCGTGCTGGACGCCAACGATGACATCCTGGTGGAACGGGACAACTTCGCCGCCGCCTTTACTGGCGCCCATGGCTACTTCGTCGATTACCGTCCCCGCTGCCAGAACCTCTACCTCGAAAGCCTCACCGACCGGACGGTCAGTTACACGGATGCCGGCGGCGTAAAGCAGTTCGTCACCGCCGGGGTCCTCAATCCGATCCCGCCCCAACGGGCGCCGCAACTGCTGGCGGATGCCGGGCTCTACAATCCCGCCGCCGGGGAGCGTTCCGCTCCGGTCAATGTTCTCAGCTATGAATCGACCCGGAAACCCTCGGTCCATGTCATCGGGGATGCCAGCGCCACTACCATGCCCAAGGCCGGACACATCGGCAACCAGCAGGCAAAGACCTGCGCCGATGCCATCCTGCGCTCGCTGCAAAACAAGCCCCTGGATGGCGCCCCCGTCACCAATTCCGCCTGTTACACGCCTATCACGTCGACCACCGCCACCTGGCTCTCGGCGGTTGACCAATACGATGCGGTGTCCGGCAAGATGATCATCCCGAGCCAGCACAACAATGGCACGGCTATCAGCGCCGCCCAGGCCACCACGGAAAACTACGAAGACATGCAGGTCTGGTTCAAGACCCTCATGGCGGACAGCTTCGCCTGATCTTCCGCCCTATGGACAGGCTGCCTCATCAAGATGAGGCAGCCTTTTTTCACAACCTCCCGCTCCCCGAACTTCTCGGACTTCTCGAACTTTTTTTTCCTGCCCATCATCAGCATCCGGTTTGCCACCTGTCGGGTCTCGATG
>JAGVUH010000381.1 GCA_019136395.1 Gammaproteobacteria bacterium | reverse complement strand
TATGGGGTCACGCCCCTGTTGTTGGAAACCTTCGTCGACGAAAGCCGCTATGCCGGCACCGTCTACCGCGCCGCCAACTGGCAACGCCTGGGGGACACCGCCGGTCGCGGCCGGCAGGATGGCACGGTGGGTGCCAAGGCGCTCTATGTCCTGCCCTTGGCCACGGACTGGCAAGCCCCGTTGTGCACCCGGCCGCCGCGGCGGTTGGTGCCGGTGGACCCTGACCCCGCCGCGTCCTGGGCGGAGCAGGAATTTGGCCAGGTCGACTTGCCCGATGGCCGCCTGCGCCCGCGCCTGCTGCGCTTGGACCTTACTCCAGCCCCATTACGCCACCACCCTCGGGCGCATCGCCGCCGAGCCGCGGGTGCTGGTGGTGCAGGACACCACCAGCCTCAATTATGACGCCCATCCGGCCACCACCGGCCTGGGGCCGATCAACACCCGGGCCGATGGGGCGCAGGGGCTCAAACTGCACGACACCCTGGCCTTCACCCCCCAGGGGATACCGCTGGGCCTGGTGGATATCCAGGTATGGGCGCGCGACCCCGCCACCCTGGGTCAGGCCCAGCGGCGCCAGGAGCGCCCGATCGAGGAGAAGGAAAGCCTGCGCTGGCTGACCAGCTATCGGCGCACCGCCGCGCGGCAACCGCACTGCCCGGAGACCCAGTTGATCTGTATCGCCGACCGCGAGGCCGATCTCTACGAATTGTTCCAGGAGGCCGCGCAGACGCCCCAAGGGCCAGACCTACTGATCCGCGCCAACGCCACCACCCAGCGGCGGGTCGTGGCGGGTGAGGAACTGACCCCGCTGTGGGACCACCTCGCCACCCAGCCCGTGGCCGGGACCGTGAGCCTGGCGATCCCGCCGCGCGGCGGCCGGCCGGGGCGGGTCGCCGCGTTGGACCTGCGCTATGCCGCCATCGACCTGCAGCCGCCAAAACGCCTACGCACCCCAGCCCTGCCACTGTGGGCCGTCTACGTCGTCGAGCCCCAGCCCCCCGCGGGCCAGGAGGCCGTGGAGTGGCTGCTGCTCACCACCGTCCCCACCCACACCCGGGAGGACGCCGGCGAACGGCTCCAATGGTATGCCTTGCGCTGGCAGATCGAGGTCTTTCATCGCACCCTCAAAAGCGGCTGTCGCCTCGAGGACCGCCGCCTGGCCGATGCCCACAGCCTGCAGGCCTGCCTGGCCCTCGACCTGGTGGTCGCCTGGCGGGTGATGACCCTGGTCAAATTGGGACGGGAGGTGCCCGAGATCCCGTGCACCGTCTTCTTCGCCGAGGCCGAGTGGCAGGCCCTCGCCTGCTACCATCATCACACCACCACCCCGCCAGACACCCCGCCCAACCTGGGCGAGGCGCTACGCTGGGTGGCGAAGCTCGGCGGCTTCCTCGGCCGCAAAGGCGATGGCCATCCGGGACCCACGGTGGTGTGGCGCGGCCTCGACGCACTGGCCTTCATCACCGCGACCTTCCGGCTCTTCCATCCCCAGTTACCCGCCGGCCCCTGACTCACCGTGTCCAGTATGGGTAATAGACAGCACCAGGGGGGAGGGGGTAAGACAGAATCGCCGCGGTTTTAGGCCGGCAGCAGTTGGATGACTGGCACTGCCAGATTGGCGATCAGGCGCCGAAGAAGGTGCGGGACAGGATGCCGATGAGGATGCCGAAGGAACGCACCGCCTCCAGGGAGACATTGGTGCCCTTGAGCTGACCAGTGCCGTCGATCTGGCTGGCCAGGTCCTCCTCCTTGCCCTCGACCATGGTCTTCACGTAGGCCGATTCCTTCATGATGATCTGGCCGGTGACGCCGTCGACGTTGGCGAACAGGTCGCTGTCACCGTCGGCGCTGGCGAAGAGGGCCTCATCGGAGCCCAGGGTGGCGCTGGGTAGGGTCAGGGTCAGGTCATACTGAGTCTGGTTGGCGACGCCGGGGGTGTCGGTCCAGGGCATGTTGCCCTTGAGGGCATAGTCCCGGTCACCGCAGCGGGTGCTGAGGTTGATGAACCAGGAATTGGTCTGATAGGAGAAGATCATGTCCCCATTCCAGGTGCAGCCCTTTTCCGAGGGCAGGCCGGCGGAGGGGATAAAGAACTTGCTGAGCTGGACGCTATCCACGCGCTCGTCGATCACCGAGCCCGCGGTCTGCTCGCCCCGCAGCTTCTTCAGCAAGGCCGCCTGGAGTTCCGCCGCCCCCGGCGAGGGGTTTTCCGGCTTGAGGGTCATGCCGCCACTGAAGGCCTCGGCGGAGGCGGGGACCTTGCCCATGGCCAGGTAGTTGACGCTCAGGGTGCTGCCCTCGACCTGACCGTTCTCCTTGACAGTGAAACCACCGGCATACTGGGTGCGCGGCAGCTTCTGGCTGGGGTTGTTGGGATTGACGATATTGCCCGTTCCCGAGACGCTGCACTGCTCGTTGGTGCGCAACACGAAGGCCTTGGTCCGCCCGGCCTGGCATTCTAGGGACAGGGTGGTGACGACCTTGGCGTCCGCCACCGTGAACTTGAAGCTATCGTTGCGCGCGGGGTCGCGCAGGGAGGGCATGTTGGCGCTAAAGCTAAGATCGACCTTGGCCTCCTGGGCCAGGACCGGCAGGCTGGCCATACCGCACAGGGCCGCGAGGATGAATTTTTTCATCGACTTACCTCGAGTGTCTGGTGAGTAATCCGGGGTGAGGGACGGGCCGGGCAGATGCCGGTTCGTTTGAGTATGGTCGCCACCCCCGCAAGGGTCAAGGTAAGGGTCCTCGGGCAGGGGGCCTCAAGCCTCGGCCAGACACTGGGCCAGGGATGCCTCCCAGGCCGGCAGGGCGAGGCCGAAGACCGCTTGCAGACGGCCGTTGTCCAGCACCGAATAGGCCGGGCGTTTGGCCGGGGAGGGATAGTCCCGGGAGGGGATGGGCAGCAGCCGGCAGCTCAGGCCGCTGGCCTCCTGGATGGCCTTGGCGAAACCCCACCAGCTCGTCTGGCCACCGCCGCTGACGTGGTAGAGCCCGCCCTGGGTCTTCAGGTCGATGTCGCCGCGCAGGACGCGGTAGAGGAGTTGGGCGCTGACCTCGGCCAGCAGCCGGGCCCAGGTGGGGGCGCCGATCTGGTCGTCGACGACCTTGAGCTCGTCCCGTTCCCGCAGCAGGCGCTGCATGGTGAGGAGAAAGTTCTGGCCATAGCGGCCATACACCCAACTGGTGCGTAGGATCAGGGCCGGGGCGCCGGAATCCAGCAGGCCGTTCTCCCCATCGAGCTTGGTGGCGCCGTAGACGTTGATGGGCCCGGGCTCGTCGTCTTCCCGGTAGGGGCACTCGGCCTCGCCGGAGAAGACGAAGTCGGTGGAATAGTGCAGTACCGGGACCTGTCGTTCCGCCACCAGGCGGCCCAGCAGGCCGGGGGCATCGCCATTGACCCGCCGCGCCAGGTCCGGCTCGCTCTCCGCCTTGTCCACCGCGGTGTAGGCGGCGGCATTGATGACGGCGTCGGGCTGGGTGGCGCGGATCAGTCGGGTCAGGGACTCGCTGGCCGTCGGCACCGATGAGGAGGAGGGTCGGAGGTGTCTTCATGGATGGTACCGATGCAGGGCTGGAAACAAGGGTCAGCAGGGCCGGAGACAAGGATCAGGCAACCCTACTAACGCCCCTCGTGGGGGAGAGTTGGAAGGATCAGGCAATCCCACCCCCTCCCCCCCCCTCGTGGGGGAGGACTGGGGAGAGGGGGGTCTGAACGGCTACGCCTCATCTAGCGCTAGCCGCCGGGATGGGTGGACACATAGCTCGGCAGCCTCCCGGCCGGCACCTCGGCCAGTGGGATGGCGGCCAGGTCCTTCGCCGACAGGATGGGCTCACCCTGCAGGGGCCAGTCGATGCCGATGGCCGGGTCGTTCCAGGCGATCGACAGCTCGTGCTCCGGATGGTAGAAGTCGCTGCACTTGTAGCTGAACAGGGCGTCCTCGCCGGTGACGTAGTAGCCATGGGCGAAGCCGGGTGGCACCCAGAACTGGCGGTGGTTGTCCCCGGACAGCAGGACGCCGGTCCAGCGGCCAAACCAGGGTGAGCCGGGACGGGCATCCACGGCCACGTCGAAGACCTCGCCGCGCAGCACCTGCACCAGCTTGCCCTGGGCATGGGGGTGCTGGATGTGCAGGCCGCGCAGGACCCCATGGCGGGAATAGGCCTGGTTGTCCTGGACCAGCCCGGCGGGGATGCCGGCGGCGGCATAGCGCTCCCGCTGCCAGGACTCCAGAAACCAGCCGCGGGCGTCGCCGAAGACCTGGGGTTCGATGATGAGGACATCGGGGATCGCGGAGGGGATGATCTTCATCGGTTTGGCCTACTCATTTGTAATCGTTCAGACCCCCTCTCCCCAACCCTCCCCCGCAAGGGGGGAGGGAGGAAGAAAACCAGCGGCTGGCGTTACCGCAGCCGCCCAGAGCGCTAGGGGTCTGCACGCATAAGCTCACGTAAGGGGCTCACGGCTCGGCGGACCGCTCCAGCAGACCCAGGAGGTACTCGCCGTAGCCGCTCTTGGCCAGGGGGGCGGCGATGGCGCGCAACTGGTCGGCGTCGATCCAGCGTCGCTGCCAGGCGACCTCCTCGGGACAGCAGATCTTCAGCCCCTGGCGGGACTCGATGGTCTCGATGAAGTTGCTGGCCTCCATCAGGGATTGGTGGGTGCCGGTGTCGAGCCAGGCGGTGCCGCGCCCCAGGCGCTCCAGGTAGAGTTCCTCCTGGGCCAGGTAGCGGTTGTTGAGATCGGTGATCTCCAGTTCGCCGCGGGGCGAGGGCTGGAGGCCCGCCGCCAGGTCGCACACCTGGCCGTCATAGAAGTAGAGCCCGGTGACGGCGTAGTTGGACTTGGGCCGGGCCGGCTTCTCCTCCAGGCTGAGGACCCGGCCCATGCCGTCCAGCTCGGCGACGCCATAGCGCTCCGGGTCTCTGACCCAGTAGCCGAAGACCGAGGCGCCGCGCTCGCGCAGATTGGCGGCGCGCATCTGCTGCACCAGGCCGTGGCCATAGAAAATATTGTCGCCGAGGATGAGACAGCTCGGGTCCCCGGCGATGAAGTCGGCGCCGATGAGGAAGGCCTGGGCCAGGCCGCCGGGCTCGGGCTGGACGGCGTACTGGATGGAGATGCCCCACTGGCCGCCATCGCCCAGCAGATCCCGAAAGGCGCTGGCGTCCCTGGGGGTAGTGATGACCAGGATCTCCCGGATCCCCGCCAGCATCAGGGTGGCGAGGGGGTAATAGATCATGGGCTTGTCGTAGACCGGCAGCAGTTGCTTGCTGATGGTATGGGTCAGCGGATAAAGCCGGGTGCCGGAGCCGCCGGCGAGGATGATGCCTTTACGATTCATTGGGATTCTTTGCAATTCCTTGAGCGGCGGCCTTCAGATCTGAGCTGAGCTGAGCTGAGGGCCACGGAGCGGATGAGGCCAGGGCCCTAGCCAGCCCCCAGGCGCTGGCCGCGATAGCTGCCATCCATCACCCGCCGGCACCAGGCCTGGTTGTCCAGGTACCACTGGAGGGTACGGCGCAGGCCGGTCTCGAAGCGCTCCCGCGGGGCCCAACCCAGCTCGGTCTTGAGCTTGGTGGCGTCGATGGCATAGCGCAGGTCATGGCCGGGGCGGTCGGTGACGAAGGTCTTGAGCTGGGCATGGGGCCGGTGCGG
>JAGVUH010000013.1 GCA_019136395.1 Gammaproteobacteria bacterium | reverse complement strand
CGGATGGCCTGGCGGGCGGCCTCCCCGTCGCCACGGGGTCGGGCCGGCAGGAGCACGTCGACCCGCTGGTCGAATTGCACCAGCGCGAGCGGGTCCTGGGGGCGGAGGCGGTCGATGACAAACTCGGCGCAGCGGCAGGCCTCGTAGAGGGGCGGTCCGGCCATGGAGCCGGAGCGGTCGATGACCAGGGCCAGGGCCTGCGGGGGACGGCTGGCCAGGGTCCCCGGGGGGGCTTCCGGCAGTTGGACCTGGACCAGCAGGTCCAGGACGTTATCGCGGCCGGCGGTGAGACCCGGGCGTTCGGGTGTGAGGGTGGACAAGGCCCCATTGCACCATTGCCTCGCGACGATGCCTGTCGCAGGATGGCCTTATCCTGGAAACTGACCCCGGAGGAACACCATGCCGAATGAGGCCCAGTTTTACGAAGTGCGCCTGCGCCGCGATGATCTCCTGGCGCAGTTGCCCCTGCCGGGGAGCAGGCGGCCGGGGCTCTCCGCCCGGGAACTGATCGTGCGGGTAGGGCGGGATCATTATCCCGGCGGTCCTGAGTCTCCCCGGGAAATCCGTAAGATCCAGCGCGATCTGGCGGATCTCATCGCGCTCGGGCGCGTGGTGGTGGCGGACCCGCCCACCCGGCCGCCGACCTATCTGCGTGCCCGCCCGGACGACGAGGAGGTCCTGGATACTTATGAGTGGGCCCGGCTGGTGGAGAACTTTGCCTCTTTCCTGGAGGCCATCCTGCCGGAAAAGCGCCTCGATGCCGCTCTCCGGCGTCTCCAGGACCAGTTCCACGGCGGTATCCATCTGCCGGAGGACCGCTTCCGCGTCATCCCCGACAACCTGCGCCTGCTGCCCGCCGAGTTTCATCCCCGGGTCCTGACGGCCATCCTGGAGGCCCTGGTCCAGGACAAGGCGATCCAGGCGGTGTACCGCGACCGGGAAGGCAAACAGACCCGGCCGGTCCTGCATCTCCAGGCGGCGTTGCAGCGCGGACCGCGCTTCTATGTCTACGCCCTGAAGAACGAGGAGGAACAACCGCTGCGGATGTACGCCCTCCATCGCTTCACCAGCGCGGCCGTCCTCGATCAGCCCGGGCGCAAGGCCCCGGGGTTCGATCTGGACCGGGCGATCGCCACCGGGCAGGCGGATTTCAACAACGGGGAAATGCAGCGACTGGTCATCCTGGTCCGGGGCTATGTCACCGACCTGCTGCGGGATTGCCCCTTCGCCCGCCGGCAGGTGGTCGTCGATGAGCCGGAAGGGAGTGACTTTACCGCGCGTGTGACCGCTACCGTGCCGATGACCGGCCAGCTTTTCCGCTGGCTGCTGGGCTGTGGGGATAATCTGAAGGTCCTGGAACCGGAAGCCTTGGCGCGGGCGCTTGCCGCCCAGTCGGCGAAGGTCGCGGCCTTGTATGGCTGAGGGGGCGGGCCCCGGCAGGGAACGGCCGGGGGTACCGGTCGCCCCGGGTGGCCGGCTGGTCGCTTTGGCCGGACCCGGGCGGAGTGGCCTCAGCCCGGCCGGTCCGGGTCCTGGCGGTGATGACGCCAGTAACCGCCGGGGATGACCGCGCCGGGCCGGACAGCATCGCCAGCGACATAACACCAGGCCCGGCAGTCACGCCCGTCCTCCCGTTTGACCGGCACCAGGGTGCGGTGAAACAGCGCCCGGGGGCGGTCATAACCGCCAAAGCCTTCGATCCGGTCCAGATCCGGTAGCAGACAGGGGAGGTCAACGAGTTGTAAACATTCCCCGCGCACCCGCCCCGGGGCCGGGCCCGCATCTGGGTCGGGTAAGCGCATGGCGGGGTAGTCACCCGCCGTGGCATGCAGGGTCCCCGGCGTGAGGGCCGGGATGCGGCTGAGTATTCGCTTTGGGGGGATGGCGGTGGCGCGTGATTCCCCGGCCATCAAGGTCCCGTAGACGAACAGGGTGTCGATGGCGGGCAGGGGCGACTGGTTCCTTGAAGCACGCTCCAAGGCCGTGGTGGGCAGGCCCCAGGCCGTGAGGCCCTGGGCGACGATCAACCGGTACTCAGCCGTGGGCGGGGTAAAGTCGCAGAGGCTCTCCGGTGTCACCTCATAGGTCACCACCGGCACCCGGGAGCCGTCCTCGGCCAGGGCGATCCGCGCCACGCGCTGGTAACAGTACGGAGCGCCTTCCTTGGCATCGAGGGCCTTCCAGCCTTCGGCATCCGCCCGGTACAGGACGCCGTAAATGCTGTGCCCGAGGGCCGGTTGGATATTGAGGGCTCCGCCGCCGCGGGTCATGGAGTGGTAATCAAAGCTGAGCCGCATGTCCGGGAGGATGGCCCGGGCCACGGGTTGCAGACGGTCGGGATGGCAGCCGTTGCGCGCGCAAAAGCCTTCCCAATCGGCCCGGTTGAGATTGGAGCCATAGGCAAAGTACAGGGCGTCATCTGGCTGAGGCATGGTCATAGCTCTGGAAGTTATGGGGTAAGAGCCTGGGTAGGGTAACCCGCTCGCTGGATGGTGCCGGGTTTGATTACTGAAGAGCATAATTGACTAGCGCGACAACCCTGGTCGCGGCCAGGCGTTAGGCTGCCACTGAGAATCGCTCGGCGCGGCCAATTACGGCCAGCGTCACTCTGCGCGGCAATTGCTTGCAGATATAGCGGATCTGCTATATTTTCGCATTATGCCGTGGACAGTTGAAACGCTCAATGCGACCGTTGACGAGGAGCTTGCCGGGCTTCCGCCCGATATGCGGGCGCGACTGGTAAGGATTTCTGCCCTGATCGCCATGGCGGGCCTGGAGAACGTCGGGGAACCGCATGTCAAGCACATCGAGGGCAGCTTGTGGGAAATCCGGCTCAAGGGCCGAGGCGGGATATCGCGGGCGCTCTACGTGACGGCACCAGCCCGACGGGTTGTGATCGTTCGTGTCTTCATCAAGAAGACCCAGAAAACGCCACGCGCTGAAATCGACATCGCCCTCGCTCGGGCAAAAGAGGTACGTCAATGACGAAGTTAAGCGACCTGCATCAGGAATGGTTGCGCGACCCTGCCTATCGGCGGGAATACGACGCTTTGGCCGAGGAGTTCAATCTCGCCGCCGCGCTCATCGAGGCGCGGGCGCGAGCGGGCCTGACCCAGGCTCAGCTTGCCCAGCGCATGGAGACGACCCAATCCGCCGTTGCGCGGCTGGAGGCCGGGCTCTCCACGCCGACAACCCGCACGCTGGAGAAGATCGCCAAGGCGACCGGTTCCCGCCTAAAAATCACCTTTGAGCGGTGCGACCCCACGCCTCTCGTCTCATCCTAGGACCCAGGTCCTTACTGCTCCTGCTGCGTAACCACTTGGCCCATGCTGCCGGGTTGCCCACGGCGGCCGCCCGGTCCTTGCTGGAGACTCACCAGCCCGGGGTCTTCGCGCTGTTGCGCGCCGTTGCCCAGGCCGGGCAGGGCACCCAGGTCATCGCCCTGACCGGTACCCAGGCCGTGCGCCTGGCCGGTCCGCGGCCCTGTCCCATCCCCCGTCCCGCTGAAATGCGTGACGGCACGGACGGCCCCTGGCTCATCACCGCCAGCGGCGTCCTGCCCCTGATGCCTTTGGCCGCTTTTGGGCCGGTACGACTGGTCGACGGCGCCAGTCGGGTGGCGGAGCGCCCCGGTGACCCCGCCGCCCAACTCTATCTGCGCGCCGGGCGTGACCGGCTGGCCTATGTCCCCCTCGGGCGCGACGAGGCCATGTCGCTCACCTTCG
>JAGVUH010000429.1 GCA_019136395.1 Gammaproteobacteria bacterium | reverse complement strand
TTACGGCTGGCTACCGGCCAGGGCCAGAGGCCTGATCAGGAGCCGGTGAGTCAACCAGGCGCCACCACCGCAAAAGGCCATCACCAGGGCCAGGGGCTGGCCGGTGCCATCGTGCAGGAGACCGACCATGGACCCTGCCAGGGTGGCGAGGAGGAAGCCCAGGGAGCCGTTGAGGGCGGAGGCGGTGCCGGCCATCTGGCCATGGGTGGCCAGGGCGCAGGCCGTGGCGTTGGGTCCGATCCAGCCCAGGCTGCCGATAAAGAACAGAAAGCCGAGGCTGAAGCCGACCAGGCTATCCTGATCACCGAGGACCATGGCCAGCAATCCCAGCCCCGCCAGAGGTGGCAACCAGAGGGACCGGCGCAGGAGGGTGGAGGGGGTCAGCCGCCGCAGGAGCCAGGCATTGACCTGGCTGGCGGCGATCAGGGCCAGGGCGTTGGCGCCGAAAAACCAGCCAAAGTGCTCCGGCGCCACCCCATAGAACTCGATGATCAGGAAGGGCGAGCCGGCGATGTAAGCGAACATGCCCGCCCGGGCCAGACCGGCGCTGATCACGTAGCCGACAAAGGCGCGCTGGCGGAGTAGGTAGGCGTAATTGCCCGCCACCCGCCGCAGCCGCAGGGGTGGCTCGTGGCGGGTGTCGTGGGTCTCCGGCAAGCCCCGGGCGATGGCCAGGAGGCAAAGGGCGCCAAAGCCGGCCAGGACGAGAAAGAGGGCGCGCCAGTCCCAGAAGGTCAGGAGCCAGCCGCCCAGCAGCGGCGCCAGGATGGGCGCCAAACCCATGACCAGGATCAGCAGAGAGAAGACCCGGGCCGCCTCGCGCACCCCCATGCGGTCACGGACCATGGCGCTGGTCACCACCATACCGGCGCAGCCCCCAAGGCCCTGCAGGAACCGGCCGATGATCAGGATCGCCAGGCTGTCCGCCAGGGCGCAGCCCAGGGAGGCGAGGGTGAAGAGGGCGTAACCGAAATAGAGGGGTGGCTTGCGACCAAACCGGTCGCTGAGGGGGCCATAGGCCAGTTGTCCCAGGGTCAGGCCGATGAAAAAGGCCGACAGGGTGAACTCCAGGGTCCCCGGCGCCACGTCCAAGGCCCGCTCTACCAGAGGGAAGCTGGGCAGGTACATGTCGATGGACAGGGGGGCGACGGCCGTCAGCATGCCCAGGAGGACGATCCAGACCCCCAGTTGCCGGCCGCTGAGCCGGGCCGGTGTGGTGGTGGAAGGGGCAGAGACGTTCGTAGTCGGTGGGAAGGCGGGCATGGCTGGATATTGGCTTCTGTTGACACAACCCTCGTCTGCTGTGAGGGTTAGCGCCATTTCGCAATGGCGAACCGCCACGACATCAGTGACGAAGAAGGGCGTGGCCGTCATCCCGCCGCGCCGTCACCGCACCGACCCCCGCGAGGTCGACGGATTCGCCGACGTCGACAAGTAACCCCATCTGATCGAGTGTTTTTCCACAAGATCAAGCACGACCGCAGAATCTTCGCTCGCTACGAACAAACCTCGCTCCAATACATGGGCCTGTGACGATTCGTCGCCGCACTCATCTGGCTGCGGTGAGATGTCAACATAACCTAAGGCGGGCGCATAAAGTAATCAGCGCCAATGGTTTACCGATGGTTACGCCTAACGTGCAGCCTAAAGCGGCACGCGTCCCTTATAGCCTTGGAATTTAGCTAAACGCCTATGGCGCGCGCTCGCTTTTGAGGCGAAGGTTAGGCGATTGCTGGATCAAGGAAAGAAACGGTAGATATCGCGACGATGCAAGCAGCGTACAAATTCAATTTCGTCACCCTCAACTACGATACCAATCCGATAATCAGAAACGCGAATCCTGAAATATTTCTCGCCGCCGCTCATCTTCCTGAGGTGTATTTGTTCAGACCCCTCGCGCACGATGAGGGTTTTGGTGGCACAAGGTGGTGACTCTCTTACTCCCTCCCCCCTGGTGGGGGAGGGTTGGGGAGAGGGGGTCTGAACGGGTACCCTGAGGTTATCTATCGCCCGCAGATTTGGAGCATTTTCGACGTCTAGGATCATTTGCCGAACTTGATCGAGTATCAACCGATCCTCAATTTTCTTGAGGTCGCGCCCAAAACTTGAGCAAAACGCAGTCTTCATGAATTTACAGCAAGAATATCAAATATTTCCTGCCGATCAATTCGCTCAGACCGTTGACCTTCTCGAATAGCCGAGATCATAGAAATATCTTCTATAACTTCTTGGAATACATCGTGGAGCAACTCGCGTTGTTCGATAAACGTCTCGGCAAGCGACTCCTTTAATAGCTGTTTAAGTTCGGCCCTATCCAGAACGGGTTGAGACATGTTTGCACCTATGGATAAATCATAACGACTAAATTTTATGATGTATGTCGCCTAACATACGCTTACCGGTAATCCGAGACTGGCGCGCTTTGTGCGAAAGCGAAGCGGCATGCATAAAGCGTGACAGGCCGGATTATCCGGTTGAAGCGAGTGTGCAATCGTTGCCATTTTATTAAAAACCATTTTCTATTTTGTTAATAATATCTGATATTGAATCTATCGATAATCCATTTACCATCGCATATCCTCTTTCATGTTTTTCAACCTCAAATCCAATGTTTTTTAAAAATATCTCTAATTCTTCAAACTTATCTTTTGACCTTCCAAATTCGAGATTATGAAATCCTGATTTACGTACATTAATATAATAGGTTAATCCAGTCTTGTTACTAAAAAAGGTAGGACCAGCATTCCTAATGCTACTTTTCACGGAAGAGGTAATTTTAGATGCAAGTTCACCCAGTATAGTAGTTGCATTTGCTTTCCTACCATTTTCTTCATTTTTCAATACAGATTTTGTATATAGATCAGCATCATCTTTTATTTCTATTTTTTTTGCATCAAGCAGATTCAAAATCGGAGTTAATCTATCTACTAGATTATCATCCTTATCATAAAACCATTCTCCTTCAACTCTTTCATTCACCAATATTGCATGAAGAGCATTCTCAACTTTTTCTACATCACCACATTCCCAAGCAGCAATACATTGTGCTTGTATTGGCGATTTCGTATTACTAATTTGTTTTAGTCTTGTAGAAAGATCAGCGTTACCAGCTCCAGTAATTCCGATTTTTTTATATGGTATATCTAAATACCCCCCGATATCGATATGGCGCATAATGTATAAAACCGTATGACTATTATCTGACATCACAGGTCTCCATGTGAATGAGTTTATTTTTTAAAATCAATCTAACGATCAGCATCAGCGGCGGCGGGAGGCAGCTGCCACTGCCGCCCAATTTGGAGCTGGGTGAAACGACTACCTCCCGTCCGCTGCATGCAATTGTTAGGCACGCTCATTTTGTTTCATTCTTTGTTGTACCTTCCGGTATGTTCGATTATGTCCGTAGTCTGC
>JAGVUH010000489.1 GCA_019136395.1 Gammaproteobacteria bacterium | reverse complement strand
CAGGCCATCGCCCCCAGCCGGCGGTTGACAGCCCCCCACGTCGTTCGCTGGCGCCACCCCCCCTTCGCTAGCGGCCCTTTCTTCCTCCCTCCCCCCTCGCGGGGGAGGGCCGGGGAGAGGGGGCACTAGCGCCGACCATCCCCTTAGACCCGATAAACCCCTTTGCTTGGAGACCCGACCGTGGACAAACTGGACGGCACCCGCATCGCCGATTTTGTGCTCGCGACGATCTTTTTCCCTTTGGTCCTGCCCCTGTGGCTGATTGTCATCCCCATCCTGCGCCTGACCGGCGAGGGCGAGGTCTTTTACCGCCAGCCGCGGGTGGGCAAGGACGGCAAATTGTTCGACCTGCTCAAGTTCGCCACCATGCTCAAGAACAGCCCCAACATCGGCACCGGCGAGCTGACGGTCCACAACGACCCGCGGGTGCTGCCGGTGGGCCGCTGGCTGCGCAAGAGCAAGATCAACGAGCTGCCACAGTTGATCAACGTCTGGTTGGGGGACATGAGCATCGCCGGCCCCCGCCCGCAGACGCCGCGCTGTTTCCAGGCCTATCCGGCGCACATCCAGGCGGAATTGATCAAGGTGCGCCCGGGACTGTCGGGCATCGGCTCCATCCTCTTTCGCGGGGAGGAGAAGTTGATGAAGGGTGCCGACTCCCAGGCCTTTTACGACCAGGTGATCATGCCCTACAAGGGCGAGGTGGAACGCTGGTACATCGACAACCGGTCGGTGAAGAATTACTTCCTGATCATCATCGCCACCATCTGGATCATCCTGTTCCCCAAAAGCCGGGTGGCGTGGCGGTGGTTCAAGGGGCTGCCGACGCCGCCAGATGCGCTGGCGGCGTATATGTGAGGGGGTTGCCCTGAGGGGCCGCGATTAACCAGGAGGCGATACGGTTAGGCTGCCGACGCCACCGCAAGCGCTGGCGGCGTATCTGTGAGGGGGTTGCCCTGAGGGGCCGCGATTAACCAGGAGGCGATACGGTTATGTTTTGGATTTTTGGCAAATATGCCCGCGAGCGACGCTTGATCAAAGGCCTGCGCCGGCGGCCCCTGGACCCGGCGGTAGTGGCGCAGGTGCGCAGGTTGACCGAGCAGGAGCAACGGGGAGACATCCCCTCGAATTTGCTGTGGAAGATGCACGTCCTGGCGAAGAAACGGCTACGGGACTTGCCGGAGACTGATCCGTGTTACACCATGGTCCAGGAAATAAGCCGTGGTGCCTTGTGGGAGGTCCAGACCCGGGCCATGCATGATTGTCTGTAGGTAAATGTCATGACCGATGCTTGGTTGAAAACGATCGAGGCGACCTTCGAGCGCGATTTTGGGCTGCACGGGGTCCGGGCGGAATTCGCTTATGGGCCGATTCCGCACCAGGCGGCGCTGACGGTGTACGTGCCGACGGAACCGACGGCAGCGATGCACGAACTGGCGCGGGCGATCGAGGCGGAGTGGGCGGAACTGGATAAGGTGCTGTGGGTGCGGGTGCTGAGGCAGCGCCGGCCCTGGGGTGCCTGGTGGGCGCGGGCCGTGATGCCCGGCGCCTGGCGCCGAGCGAACGCATGAGAGCAGTCTTTGATGTCTGAAGAAAGCAATCCCCAGTGGTACCTGGTGCAAGCGCGCCCGCGGCAGGCGGCGCTGGCGGTGGAGCATCTGGAGCGGCAGGGCTATTGCGTCTTTCACCCGCGGTTGCACGTCGAGCAACTCCGCCGTGGGCGGCCGGTGATGGTGGAACAGGCGCTGTTTCCGGATTACCTGTTCATCCGCTTGCAGGCCGGGGTGGACAACTTTGGCCCGGTGCGCTCGACCCGGGGGGTGGCGCAATTGGTGGGCTTTGGCACAGTGCCGGTGCCGTTTGATGCCGCCTTGGTCGAGGGCCTGCGGCGCCACTTGGCGGCGCCGGCGGACGGCGCGCCGGGCGAGTTGGGGGAGGTGGCCTCCACGGGGACGGTACGGGGAGAGACGGCGACCGGGGGGACGCCCGCCCCGGACCCGGGGGTGGCGGCGCTGCTGGGGCTGGCCGAGCCGCGGGAGCGGGTTCGGGCGCTGATGGGGCTGGTGGGTCCGCCGCGGGGGCGGGGTGGCGGCGCGGCCTGAGGGGGCGGCGCTTCAGGGCACGAAGGGCAAAGCCAGCGGCGTGACCAGCTCCCAGGTGTTGGGGTCCGGGTCGCTGGCCAGCTTCCAGCGCTGCCAGAACAGGGCCTCGGCCTGTTTGGCGAGGTCCTCGTCGTCGACGCAGGCCGAGAGTTCGCAGTTGCTGGAGATACTCGACCAGGCCAGGTTATGGCTGCCGAAGATCACCGTTTCGTAGTCGATCAGGATCAGCTTCTCGTGCAGGGTACGGTTGCCGGTCATGACCCGCACTTGCCAGCCGGCGTTGAGCAGGCGCTGGGCGGTTTCCTGATTCGGCCGGCGCTTGCCGATCTTGATCGGCGCGGCGGACATCACGATGCGGCACTGGAGGCCGCGCTGGCTGGCGGCGGTGAAGTCCGCTAGCAGGTTGACGGTCTTGTCGTACCAGCGGGGGCTGAAGAGGAACATGCTGACGTAGACCCGCCGGCGGGCGGCGGTGAGGCGGGCGTGGAGTTCCTCGTAGTAGCGCCCGTCGGGCAGGAGCCTGAGTTGGGGGATCACGACGCGGTCAGGCGGGCATGACCGGGTGGTTCGGTGGGGCGATGTTCTGGCGGATATATTCGCGCAGGTAGAGCTGATAGCCGGTCATGCCCAGGAGCAGGGCGCGATTCTTCCAGTTGGTCTTGCTGGCCGCGTCCAGGGTCTTCCAACCGCCGATCGCCACCTTGAAGCGTTCCGCGTTGGCCTGCTGGGCGGGGCCCTGGGTCTTGCTGACGTGCTTGGGGGCGGTGACCACGGCCTTGTTGCCGACCATGCGGAATTCCATGAGGCCGCCGAAGGCGCCGGAGGCGCCGGCGGAGAAGAGGGGTCCGGTGACGCGAGGCATGGGGGGTCTCCTTGGGGTTGGTCTCGGGTGCGGGTCCCGGGGCGTGGGGGTGGTTCAGTGGCGCAGGCCGGCGGGGGAGACCGCGGGGGCCTCCGCGCGGGCGCTGGCCAGGTCGAAGAGGCCCGGTTGCAGGGGCGTGGCGCTGAGGCTGCATAGTTCGTTGAGGCTGGCGTCGTAGTGGGCGCGGTCCTCCGCGCCGAGCTTGCGCCGGGCGAGGAAGGCCAGCAACGCCTTGCGGCTCACCCCGAGATGGGCGAGGAGCTGGTTGACGGCCTGGGTGCGGGCCTGGCTGAGCTGACCGCGTTGCTGGTCCAGGGTGTCGATCTCTTCCAGCAACTCGGCCAGGAGGGCGGTGTAGCGGTCGTCCGGGGCGTCGTCGTCGCGCATGGGGGTCACTCCGGGGTCGGGGCGGGGGTGGGCAGGGATTCGCGCGCGAGCTGAATCCAGGCGCGCAG
>JAGVUH010000060.1 GCA_019136395.1 Gammaproteobacteria bacterium | reverse complement strand
CCGGCGTGAAAGAGGATGACGGTGGGAAAGCCCCGCAGCCGGTAATGGCCCGCCAGCTTCATGTTGTCACCCTCGTCGACCTCGACCTTGGCGAGGCGCACCCGCCCCTGACATTCCGCTACCGCCCGCTCCAGGTGGGGGGCGAGGGCGTGGCAGGGCGAACACCAGTCGGCCCAGAAGTCCACCAGAATGGGTCCTTTCCCGGAGGCGGCGATCACCCTCTCCGCGAAATCCGGGCGGTCGACGGCAAAGGTCAGGGGATGTTCGTGATGCGGATCGTAGGCATGGGGATGATCATGCCGATGATCGTGGCGCTGCTCGTCGTGGCGGTGATACTGGAACATGGCGATGGGTGGGTGGCGGTCCTGGCTGGGTTTCGAAAGGGGGGTGAGACGCTGCCGCCAACCGGGCGCCGAGCCCGGGCTAGGGGTGGTTTCCCCTCCCCTGGGGCAGGTCCGGTCGGTTTGGGGAAATCTTCGGGTTGGAGGAATCTCCAGTGATGGGAGCCGGGGCTAGTGCTACGCAACGGTCGAAGGTAGGATATTTTCCCATACTGGCGCGCGACCAAGGTGGACCGCTTGACCCGGCCGTCGCCGGCTGCTCATGCAACTTCATCAGGATTAAGGATCGCTTCATGGCCTCAGACACTCCGTTCGCTCCCGGTTTTCCCGCCCTGCGCCCCCGGCGGATGCGCCGTGACCCCTTTTCGCGCCGCCTGATGCGTGAAACCCGGCTGGGACCCGAGGACTTCATCTATCCCGTCTTTGTGCTTGAGGGCGAGGGCCAGCGCGAGGCGGTGGCCTCCATGCCCGGCGTGGAGCGCAAGAGTATCGACCTGCTGGTCGCGGAGGCGCGGGAGGTCCTGGACCTGGGCATCCCGGCCATCGCCCTCTTCCCGGTCACGCCCCTGGCGGTTAAGACCGAAGATGCCCGGGAGGCCTTCAACCCGGACGGTCTGGCCCAGCGGGCGGTGCGGGCACTGAAGCAGGCCGTGCCGGAACTTGGCGTCATCACCGATGTCGCCCTCGACCCCTTCACCACCCACGGCCAGGATGGACTCATCGACGCCACGGGCTATGTCCTCAATGACGAGACGGTGGCGGTCCTGGTCAAGCAGGCCCTGTCCCATGCCGCCGCCGGCGCCGACGTGGTCGCCCCGTCCGACATGATGGACGGTCGGGTCGGCGCCATCCGCGCCGCCCTGGAGGAGGCGGGTTACATCCACACCCGCATCCTGGCCTACGCCGCCAAGTATGCCTCCAGCTTCTACGGCCCCTTCCGGGATGCCGTGGGCTCGGCGGCCAACCTGGGCGGCGGCAACAAGTACAGCTATCAGATGGACCCGGCCAATTCCGACGAGGCCCTGCGCGAGGTCGCCCTGGATCTCGCCGAGGGGGCCGACATGGTGATGGTCAAGCCGGCCCTGCCTTATCTCGACATCGTTCGACGGGTCAAGGAGCGCTTTGGCGTGCCCACCATGGCCTATCAGGTCAGCGGCGAATACGCCATGCTCAAGGCGGCGGCCCTCAACGGCTGGCTGGATGAGCGTGCCGTCGTCCTGGAGGCCCTGCTCTCCATCCGCCGTGCCGGGGCCGACGCCATTCTGACCTATTACGCCAAGGACGCGGCCCGCTGGCTGCAAGGTTGAAGCGTGACCGACCGCTACGCCGTCATCGGCAATCCCATCGCCCACAGTAAGTCACCGCTGATACACGCCGCCTTCGCTCGTGAGACCGGGCAGGATCTGGACTATGGACGGATTCTGGGGGACCGGGATGACTTTCCCGGGGACATCCGCCGCTTCCTGGCCGCCGGGGGGCGGGGACTCAACGTCACCGTGCCCTTCAAGGAGTCGGCGTACGCCCTGGCGGACGAACTGGGCCCCGCCGCGGCCAGCGCCGGGGCGGTGAATACCCTCACGGTCCTGGCGGGTGGGCATCTGCGCGGTGACAACACCGATGGCGTGGGGCTGGTGCGGGATCTGGACGCCAATCACGGCTTTGAGTTCCAAGGGGCGCGGGTGTTGCTGCTGGGCGCCGGCGGGGCGGCGCGGGGCGTGCTGTTCCCCCTGCTGGCGACGGGCCTGGCCTCCCTGACCCTGGCCAACCGTACCGCCATCAAGGCCCAGGAGTTGGTGGCTGTGGTGCGGGATGCCAGGGTCGCGGCCGGTGGTCTGGAAGATCTGGCGGGACATCAGTTCGATCTGATCATCAATGCCACCGCCGCTGGCCTGGACGGGGCGGTGCCGGACCTGCCCGCGGACTGCCTGGCCCCGGGCGGCTGGACCTACGACATGCTTTACGGCGATCAGCCCACCCCCTTCCGCCGCTGGGGTCAGGCCCGGGGCGCCGCCCAGGCTCTGGATGGTCTGGGGATGCTGGTGGAGCAGGCGGCGGAGTCCTTCTGGCTTTGGCGCCAGGTGCGGCCGAGCACGGCACCCGTCATCCGCTGGCTGCGTACCGGCGCGCCCTGAACCGTGCCTGGCTGCGCGCTCAGATCTGTGCCCTTACCCGCACCTGGCTCAGAGCCCTGAGCCTTACCCTCATCCCTCGCTGGCCTCGGAAGAGGCCCTTTTTTTGTTGCCGATTTGCGTCGCTGAGGGCCATCTCAATTCGGTAATCAATGGATAGACCCCTGCTTGGCAGTCAGATCTGGTGGGGTAGGGCGGGAATTTCAGGGTGGGAGCCTGATCAACCCGCCTGACGCTTCAACCAATCCAGCAGGCCGGGGACCGCGGACCAGACGTCCCGCATGGACTCGCGGTAGAACCAGGCGGTTTCCGCGCTGGTGGGGGTGGGGGTCCGCTCCCGGGTCGGGGGACGGGCGACCCGTTTCTGGGTCAGGTAGCGCGGAATCAGGGGCAGTTGTCCCTGGGCGCGGTGCAGGGCCTGGCGGGCCTGTTGGGCGGCGCCACCGCGGTAGAGGGCCAGGACCTCGCCATAAACCAGGTCCACCAGCCGATCCTCGGGATAGCGCCGTGCCAGGGCCAGGGCCGCCGCGTCATCCCCTTCACGCAAATAGTGGTTCATCAGATCGGCCCGTAGGCCGTGATGATCCCAGGGATTGAGGCGCAGCAGGGTCTCCAGGCAGGCGATGGCCGCCGCCTCCGCCCCGCTCTCCACCTGACTGAGATAGTGACGGAACAACAACCGCAGCGCCGGCCGGTTTGCCGCCGTGTCCCAGGGCAGGGTGGCCTGGCCGCCGGCCAGCGGGACCTGGCCCAGGATGGCCTGGGCACGGGCGAGCAGGGGCGTCACGGCGGTGACCAGGTCATCGAGGATGTCCAGGCTGTCCGCCGCCTCCGGATGATCATTGAGAAAGTCCAACCAGTCCTCCGCCAGGCCCTCGTCAGGCTCCCAGGGATGAGGTGATGCCGGCGGGAGGACCAGTTGCGGGCCGAGGGGTTTGGTGCCTGGGTAGATCCGGTGCCAGTCCCTTTCCAGCTCAACGAGGGCGTGGGGTGGCTCCAGGCATTGCGACCAATGGGGTGAGGGTACGGGATAGGGGAGACCGGCCACGCTGCCTGGGTTATTCCCCGTGACGGTGCCCTCACCGGTCCCCGATCTGGGGGGTCCAGCCGGCCCCCTGGCCCCCGCCGCCATCGGTGCCGGCGCCGGACGGGGGAACGGGGTGGATGCCGGGACCAGGGAATAGATGGGCAAGGGGCGCTGCCGGGACCAGGGAATAGATGGGCAAGGGGCGCTGGATACTGGCCTGAACCCAGTCGCGCAGATCCATCAGGCAGGGGTCAAGGATATCCGCCTGGCTGGTCATGAGGGCATCCTGGGGATCCGTGCCGGCCTGGGCGAGAAAATCCAGGATGGCGATATCCGCCTCCTCGCCCCGGCGCAGTTTGTGGCGCCAGAAGAGGGCGCGATCACGGGCCAGGTCTTCCTCATGCTGGGTCGCCAGCAGGGCGATTTCCAGGAGGGCCGTGCCAGGGTTGTCCGGCGCTTCGCGCTGGGCCTGGGTGTAGGCCAGTTGCGCCTCGATAAAGGCGCCTTCATCGATGTGGATGGTGCACAGCCGCCGCCAGGCGGCGGCCCGCAGGCCCCGGCAGGGGTGCTGACGCATGCGGTCCAGGAACTGGCGCTTCTTCTTGCCGTGATCGCGACGATCATAGGCATCGCACAGGACATTGAGGGCATGGTCGCCGCGCTCATCCACCTGGGTGGCGGCCTCGGGGGTGAAGAGCGGCTCCAGGAGGGCGATGGCCAATCCCGGCCGGTCAACCATCAGCCAGCGCTCCGCAGCCAGGCCCAGCAGGGGTATCGGCACCTCCCCCGAGGCCAGGGCCTGGCGGAACAGGGGTTCAGGGATCTCCGCCAGCAGCAGTTCCCACATCAGTTCCAGTGGGATGACCGGAAGATTCTGAATGGCGCCGCAGCACTGGCCGTATGCGAGGCCCGAGCCACAGGGGCAGGACAGGGCCGGATGGGGATCATTCAGCGGCCGCGCGCGGAAGCCATTGCCGGGCAGGGGCGTGGCATCCCAGATGGCCCGGGCGAGCAAGAAGGCCAGGCGGCGGGCTTCAATCTCCTCCAGGTCGGGTTCCTCACGTTGGAGGCGGGGGACGAGTTGCTTCTGGGCCCAGCGCAGGAAGGGCAGCGGCTGTTCGTCCGTCAGAATCCGCTGCAGACAGAGCAGCAGGATCTCCTCGAAGGGGCTCTCCTCGGCGGGAGGGGGCTGGGCGGGGCCTGATGTGACCATGAGCAACTTCCTGGCTGGCGACGATCGGACGAATCATGTGTATCCGTTCAGCCTCCCTCTCCCCAACGCTCACCCGCTAGGGGGAGGGAGCAAGAGCATCAGCGGCTTGTGCTACTGTTGGCAACCCAGCAGCAGGGGTGAACATCTACGATTATTTTAGCCCCTTGGCGCCCGCCCCTGGCATCCGGCTTGGGGCGCGACCAGGGCGAGCGCGCATAACTCACGCCCCAAACAGGATCTTAGCGCGGTAATCATCGTCCCATGCGGCCTTGCGTCGTTTCTGCGCCAGCCGCAACTTCGTGGGCTCGCGTT
>JAGVUH010000594.1 GCA_019136395.1 Gammaproteobacteria bacterium | reverse complement strand
GCCGGCTTCTCCGCCAGGGCCTCCTTCTTCTTGCGCAGGTTGGCCTTGCGCTCCTCCTCCAGCCGCTCCAGCCGGGCGGTCTTGGCCTCGTGGCGCTGGCGGGCGTGCTCGGCCTGGCGCTTCTCCCGCTCCTGGGCCAGGCACTCGGTCTTGGCGAAGCGATAGTACTGGACCAGCGGGATATGGGAGGGACAGACCACCGCGCAACAGCCGCACTCGATGCAGTCGAACAGGTGGTACGGCATGCCCAGGTCGTCGCAGGCGAAGCCCATCATGGGGCCGCCGATCAGCAACTGCCGCAGCCCCGATCCCAGGCCACCGGCCAGGGCAAGCAGGTCCTTGATCGGGGTCCCGAGGGCCACCTCCAGGTTCCGGGGCTGGCCCATGGCGCGCCCGGTGAGGGTGATGATCCGCGAGATCAGGGGCTTGCCCTCCTCGGCGGCCTCGGCGATGGCGGCGGCGGTGGCGATGTTCTGGCAGAGGATGCCGAGCTGGGCGGGGATGCCGCGGCTGGGGACCTCCTTGCCGGTGAGGATGCGGATGAGCTGTTTCTCGCCACCGGAGGGGTAGAGGGTGGGGATGACGACCAGCTCGATGCCGTACAGGTCCTCCCCGGTGGCCAGGAGCAGGCGCGCGCCGGCGAGGATGCGGCCGGGTCGGTCCCGCATCAGGCGATCGTCACAGGTGATGTAGGGCTCGCACTCGGCGCCATTGAGGATCAGGGTGTGGATGCGCTGGCCGGCGGGGACGCGCAGCTTGACGCTGCTGGGAAAGGCGGCCCCCCCCAGGCCGACGATGCCCGCCCAGCGGATACGCTCCCGCAGGGCCTCCGGGTCGGGCCTGGGACCCAGGGGCGGGGGGAGCTCGGCCCAGGCATCCCGGCCGTCGGTCTCGATGAGGATGCAGGGGGCGCTGAGCCCGGAGGCATGGGGGACGGGGCGTTCCTCGATGGCGACCACGGTCCCGGAGCTAGGGGCATGGACCGTGGCGCTCATGGCCCCCTGGGCCTCACCGATCAACTGGCCCTTGCCCACCCGGTCCTGCTGGAGGGGGATGACGAGCAAGGGCGAGAGGGGCGCGGTGGCGAGGGGGACCCCGCTGGACAGGGCCTTCTCATCGGGCAGATGCAGGCCGCCGTGAAAGGTCCACAGCGGACGTGGCCCGGGACGGGACTGGGATGCGTGTGGGGGAGAAGCCAAGCGGGGTCTCCCTCGGATCAGACGCTGGCCCGGCCAGCGGTGGCGGCGGTTGGCTGGGTGCCCGGGGCCGGCACCGCGGCCGGAAAGGGCCACTTCCAGTTCGTGGTGTCGGTCGGGGTGCATTCGCTGGCGATGACGGCGTGCAACTGCTTGGCGGCGCCCATGATGGCGTCCACCGGGCAGGCCTGGATGCACAGGGTGCAGCCGATGCATTCCCGCTCGTCGATCACGGCGATGGCCTTGGGTTTCTCGACGCCCCCTTCGAGGGGCTCGGGTTCCCGGCCGAGGAGCTCCGCCAGGGCGATGACCGTCGTGGTGCCGCCGGGGACGCACTTGTTGATTGGCGCCTCGCCCTTGGCGATCGCCTCGGCGTAGGGCTTGCAGCCCGGGTAACCGCACTGGCCACACTGGGTCTGAGGCAACAGGGCATCGATCTGTTCGGCGATGGGGTTGCCCTCGACCCGGAAGCGGATCGCCGCGTAGCCCAGCAGCAGACCGAAGACAGCGGCGAGGATGGCGATGGCAAGGATGGCGGTCATCGTGACGAGGTCGGGACGGAGCAGGATCGGGGCGGGATGGGATGGGACGAGCCGGAACGGGGTGTGACGGGGCGGAATCGAGGGCGCGACGGGCGGCGTCAGCGTCAGTTGGAGACCAGGCCCGCGAAGCCCATGAACCCCAGGGACATGAGGCCCGCCGTCACCAGGGCGATGGCGCTGCCCTGGAAGGGTTCGGGGACGTCGGCGACGGCGATGCGCTCCCGCTGGGCGGCGAAGAGGATCACGACCAGGGAAAAGCCCGCGGCGGCGCCAAAGCCATAGACGGCGGACCGCAGCAGATCCAGGTTGGCCTGGAGGTTGAGGATCGTGACGCCGAGGACGGCGCAGTTGACGGTGATCAGCGGCAGGAAGATGCCCAGCACCTGGTAGAGGACCGGGCTGGTCTTGCGCATCACCGTTTCCGTGAACTGGACCACCGAGGCGATGACCAGGATGAAGGCGATGGTGCGCAGGTACTCGATGCCCAGGGGGGCCAGGAGGTACTGGTTCACCAGCCAGGTGCAGATGGACGACAAGGTGAGGACGAAGGTGGTCGCCATCCCCATGCCAATGGCGGACTCCAGTTTCTTGGAGACCCCCATGAAGGGACAGAGGCCAAGAAACTTGACCAGCACGAAATTATTGACCAGCACGGTGCCGATCAGGATGAGGGCGTACTCAGTCATGGTAGTGGGGATACGGCCAGGCGGGGAAGGATTGCCCAGGAAAGCACTCGGTTATGCAGCCCATCATACTAGCGCGCGCCGCTTGGCGATACCTTGACAACGATCAGACGGAGGTCCGTCAATCTTATTAAGGTGAAGCGGCGGCACCGCCGGTAAGGGGCACGAAGGCCACGTCCAGCACCTTCGTCAGGGACAGGGCGCCATCGGCGGCCTTGTCCAGGGTCACCAGTTCCTGGTGGCCATAGGCCTGACCGACCGGGATCACCAGCCGGGCCCCGGGGCGAAGTTGTTCGATCAGTGCCGGGGGAATCGCCGGGGCGGCGGCGGTGACCAGGATGCCATCGAAGGGGGCCTGCTCCGGCCAGCCCCGATGGCCATCCCCCAGGCGGACGGTGACGTTGGCATAACCCAGGTTCAGCAACCGCTCGGCGGCGGCCGCCGCCAGTTGGGGCACGATCTCCAGGCTATAGACCTGGCCGACCAGGCGCGAGAGCACCGCCGCCTGGTAGCCGGAGCCCGTGCCGACCTCCAGCACCCGGTCCCCGGCGCCGCAGCCCAGCAGGTCCGTCATCAGGGCGACGATGTAGGGCTGAGAGATGGTCTGGCCCCAGCCGATGGGCAGGGGGCCGTTGACGTAGGCGAAGGCCTGTTCGTCCGCGGGGACGAAGCGATGGCGGGGCACCGCGGCCATGGCGGCCATGACCTGGGGGGCCAGGGCGTCACGGCCGATGAGGGTGCGGGTGTAACGCACCTCCTCCTCGATTTCACGCAGCATCTGGACACTGTCAGGTCGCATGGCCAGCCTCTCTTGATGATCCCTCCCCTCATTATGCTCCATCCTCAGGACGGGTCCTCGGCGGTGAATTCGGCGTCCCCGCCCTGGAGGTCCGGCGGGGGTGGAGCGCGCTTGATCAGGCTGTCGGGGACCTCGCCCCGGCCAGCCTGATAGAGGGCGCCGGACTCCAGCATGATGAGCACCATCATGACGATGAGCACCGGGGCGATGGCGACCCGCTGCAGGGCGACGAACATCAGCTCCTGCATCCCGGCGCTCTTCTGCGCCGTGGACAGGAGCCAGCCCGCCCCGATGAGCCCGGCGCCCACGGCGTAGGCGATGAGCAGGATCCGGTAGCGGAGGGTGGCCAGCCGCCAATGCGCGGCGACGAACCAGGGGCCGGTACCCGCCAGTTTGGCGGCCTTGACGAAGCTGAAAAGGATGATGCCCAGGGAGACGAGGAAGGGCGCGAGCACCCCGACCAGCTTGTAATCGGCCAGGGGCGAACCGTGCTGGAGGAAGCTGCCCGCGAGCAAGGCGATCAGCATCAAGAGGTTGACCAGGATGAGGTTGACCATGGCCAGTTCATGGGCTGACTTGGCCTGACGACGGATGGCGCTGGCGATGGGAAAGAACATGGCCGGGGTCCCAGGGTGGAAGCGAATGGGATGAGATCGGGATGAGGTAGGGTTGGGTCAGGGCTGACCGAAGTTTGCAGACGCTGGTAAAGGCGCTTTTGCGAAAACGCTTGTAGCGAAAAAAACCGGCCTTGTCATTGCGCATCGGCAACCCCCGGCCATTATTTCCGGCACCCATATCCGGCTTGGCCCTTGTGGGGTGAATCGGTAGCATGCCCCCATTTATCGTCACCTTATCACCCGTTTCCTCCGGAGAACGCCGCCATGATCCCTCCCCTCCTGATCGGCAAGGGCCAGTACCCCATCCATCTGCTGCCGGCCATGGCCAACCGCCACGGCCTGGTGGCGGGAGCCACGGGCACCGGCAAGACCGTCACCCTGCACCGCCTGGCGGAGTCCTTCAGCCGCATCGGCGTCCCGGTCTTCATGGCCGACGTCAAGGGCGACCTGGCGGGCATCGCCCTCCCCGGCGGTGGTAACGCCCGGGTCGAGGCCCGGGTGGCGGAGCTTGGCCTCGGGCCCGAGGACTTCTCCACCGCTGCCTGTCCGGTGACCTTCTGGGACATCCTCGGCGAGCAGGGGCACCCGGTGCGCACCACCCTCTCCGAGATGGGCCCCCTGCTGCTGGCGCGCCTGCTGGGCCTCAACGAGACCCAGGAAGGGGTGCTCAACATCGCCTTCCGCCTGGCGGACGACAACGGCTGGCTGCTGCTGGATGTCAAGGACCTGCGCGCCCTCCTGGCCCACCTGGCGGACAACCCCGGCGCGGCCAGCGACTACGGCCACCTCTCCAAGGCCAGCGTCGGCGCCATCCAGCGCAAGCTGTTGACCCTGGAAGGCCAGGGGGCCGGGATGCTGTTCGGCGAGCCGGCCCTGGACATCGCCGACCTGATGCAGACCGAC
>JAGVUH010000613.1 GCA_019136395.1 Gammaproteobacteria bacterium | reverse complement strand
TCCTCGCGAAAGACGTCCAAAGCCCGGTCGATGTCGATATCCGCCAGCGCCGCCAGGCTCAGATCGAGCAGGCGGTTGGCGATGCGATGCAGGCGGCGCACGTGGTGCAGGGTGCGCGGCACCGCTCCCCGCCCCTCCCGATCCTTGAGGCGCAGGGCGCACCAGGCGATCTGCTCCGCCTTATCGCCGGCCTGCTCCAGATAGCCAGTGCACTTCGATAGGGCCATGACCAGGCGCAGATCGATGGCCGCGGGCTGGCGCCGGGCGATGATATTGAAGATCGCCTCGTCCACGGCCATTTCCTCGCGGTCGACCTGGCGTTCGCGGTCCACCACCTGCCGCGCCAGGGCGATTTCACCCTCGGTGAGGGCGTTGGTGGCGGCATTGACCTGCTCGACCACCCGGCGGCCCATGGTCAGGACCTGGTCCCTGACCTGACTCAGTTCCTGGTCGTAACGCTGAACGGTATGGCCCTTGGCGACATCATTCATGAGGCGGATCTCGGTGGAGAGCTGGTCTAGCGAGGGCGAGCGGCTCAGCCAAAGCGCCCGGTGATGTAGTCTTCGGTGAGCTTATGGCTCGGGTTGGTGAAGATCTGACTGGTCTCACCGACCTCCACCAGATCCCCCAGGTGGAAATAGGCGGTGCGCTGGGAGACGCGGGCCGCCTGCTGCATGGAGTGGGTGACGATGGCGATGCTGTACTGCTCGCGCAGTTCATCGATCAGTTCCTCGATGCGGGCGGTGGCGATGGGGTCCAGGGCCGAGCAGGGCTCGTCCATGAGGATCACCTCCGGGGAGACGGCGATAGTGCGGGCGATGCACAGCCGTTGCTGCTGACCGCCGGACAGGCCGGTACCCGGTTGCTGGAGGCGGTCCTTGACCTCCTCCCAGAGGCCGGCCTTGCGCAGGCTGGTCTCCACCAGGGCATCCAGTTCCGTCTTGTCGTTGGTCAGACCATGGATGCGCGGGCCATAGGCGACGTTCTCGTAGATCGACTTGGGGAAGGGATTGGGCTTCTGGAAGACCATGCCGACCTGGGCGCGCAAGGGCACCACGTCCTGCTGCTTGTCGTAAATATCTTGGCCATCCAGGGTGATCCGCCCCCGGACCCGGCAACCCGGGACCGTGTCGTTCATGCGGTTCAGGCAGCGCAGAAAGGTGGATTTACCACAGCCGGAGGGGCCGATCATGGCCACCACCTCATTACGGCCGATATCCAGGCTGACGTTCTTGATGGCGTGCTTGTCGCCATAGTGGACGTCCACGTTGCGACAGATCATGCGCGCCTGGGGAGAGGTAAAGTCGCCGACGGTGCCGGAAAAATCCCGCAGGGGGGCTAGGTCGTCGGCGGTCATGGCGCCGGTCATGCGGGTGATGTCTTCAGCGATCGCGTTCATTAGAGGGGACTCCAGAGTTCGGGGCGGGGGCCGGGGGCAACCGGCATCTCACCGGGGCGGCGGCTTACCACCGACGCTCGAATTTGCGGCGCAGCAGGACCGCGGCCAGGTTCATCACGGCCAGGAAGGCCAGCAACACCAGGATGGCCGCCGAGGTGCGCTCGACGAAACCGACCTCGGGGCTGTCCGCCCAGAGATAGACCTGCACCGGCAGGACGGTGGCCGGGGAGAGAAAGCCCGTGGGGGTATCGACGATGAAGGCCACCATGCCGATCATCAGCAAGGGCGCCGTCTCGCCCAGCGCCCGCGCCATGCCCAGGATGGCACCGGTCAGCATGCCGGGAATCGCCAGGGGCAGGACATGGTGAAACTGGGTCTGCAAGGGCGAGGCGCCCACGCCCAGGGCCGCCTCGCGGATGGAGGGCGGCACCGATTGCAGAGCAGAGCGGCTGGCGATGATGATGGTTGGCAGGGTCATGAAGGTCAGCACCAGGGCGCCCACCAGGGGCGTCGAGCGGGGAATGCCGAAGAAATTGATGAAGACCGCCAGCCCCAGCAGACCGAAGATGATCGAGGGCACCGCCGCCAGGTTGTTGATGTTGACCTCAATGAGGTCGGTGAACCAGTTGCGGGGCGCGAACTCCTCCAGGTAGAGGGCCGCCCCCACGCCCACGGGGAAGGAGAGCAGCAGGGTCAGCACCAGGGTGTAGAAGGAACCCATGAGGGCCCCGGCGATGCCCGCCAGTTCCGGCTCCCGTGAGGCGCCTTGAGTGAAGAAGAGGGTATTGAAGCGTTTTTCAATGTCGCCGGCGGCATCCAGGTCATGGAGCCAGGCCACCACCCAATCCTTAAGACGCCGGTCGTTCTCCGGGGTGGCGAAGCGCAAGATCTCCCACTGACCGGCCGGGGCGTACGCGTCCGAGGTGAGGGGCTGGATGAGGGTACCGATGACGGCGTTGGGCATCGCCCGCTCCACCTTGACCAGGCCCCCGTTAATGGCCACGAGGTGGCTGGGGAGGTCGGTGGACAGCTCCTTCCAGGCACCCGGGGCCGGGGCCGGGACGGAGGAGGTGGCCGGAGCGGAAACGGGAGCCACGGCCGGGGCCTGATCCTCATACCGATCATCCGCTACTTCCTTGAGAATGGGACCGAAGTCGTTGGCCGTGGACAGGACCTGGATCTGGTTCTCCTCCCCGCCCGTGACCGGAACCAGGGAGGCCTGTCCGGCGCCGCGCTCGATGTCGATGGCGGTGGCGCGGCCCTTCATGAACATATCGGCATCGTCATCGGCCAACACCCACACCTCCCGGGTGGTGCCGATGATCCCTGGGTCGGCCAGCACCAGTTCCCGCAATTGCTGGGGCGCGCCGGGGCTCAGTAGGCCATAGAGGGCCTGTTTGTCGGCGCGCCGGGTGACCTCGGGGAAGCGGGCCGCGAGGGCGTCGCGGGCCAGCTTGAGGTAGTTGGCGTCATTGAGGACGGTCGGGTCGCGGGTGCCCTCCGGGTCGATGACCTCCGCCGAGAAGTCCACCGCCAGGCGGATGTAGGTCTGCTGGAAGGCGCTATGGCCCTTGCCGATGATGTCGGCGAAGAGGATGGCGACGAAGGCCAGGCCGATGACGACGGCACTCATGCCGATGAGGCGGAAGCGGCGCTCGGCGCGGTAACGGCGCCCGAGGCTGGCGTTGACGATATCGATGGTCGGTCGCCGCCCTGCCCTATGCGACTGGTCGGGATCGGTGGCGCCGCCCGGGCCAGTCATGGCGGGGCTTGGGCTGGCGGGAACGCCGGAGGTGACTTGCTTATTCATATTGTTCCCGATACTTGCGCACGATATGCAAGGCGATGACGTTCAGGACCAGGGTGACGAGGAACAGGGCCAGCCCCAGGGCGAAGGCCGCCAGGGTCTTGGGACTGTCGAACTCCTGATCGCCCGTCAGCAGGGCGACGATCTGCACCGTGACCGTGGTCACGCTCTCCAGGGGATTCCAGGTCAGGTTGGCCGACATGCCGGCGGCCATGACCACG
>JAGVUH010000279.1 GCA_019136395.1 Gammaproteobacteria bacterium | reverse complement strand
GAGAACACCAAGGAGTTCGACCCGCGCAAGTACTTCATCGCCGCGACCAAGGCGATGAAGGACATCTGCGTGGCGCGCTACGAGGCGTTTGGCACCGCCGGCAACGCCAGCAAGCTGGTCGCCCAGGGGGTGCTGTCGCTGGACGCCATGACGGCGCGCTATGCCAAGGGGGAACTGGCGCCGCAGGTGAAGTGAGGCGCGGGAAGGGAACGGCCGCGCGGCCGTGCGGCGGGGGCCTGGTCCCCGGCGGTGGTCGTGGCTTGAGAAGGGAAGGGCGCCTAAGGGCGCCCTTTTTGGTGGGGGGGGCGCCGGCGGAGGCGGTGGCGGGGGAGATGGGAGGGTCACCAGCCTGGCCAGGCTGAATTCGTTCTCTTTCCCTTGGGCTAGGTCGGAGGCTCGGGATTGGCCGGTGCTCCAGTGCGTGGCGACCTTGGTCTGGGTACAATCAGGGGGAGCTGTTACCGCGCAGGTGGGCCATGAGATCGGCGCGCGGCGGGGGCAAGGAGGCCGGTAGGGTTGGTGATCCCAGATCGGCACAGGCAGCTCGGCTAAGGCATTGCCGCTCCCGTTTTGCTGGCCCAAGAGGATTTCAGGTGGATGCCGGCCGGAATCGCCGCCACCAGCGACCGGTGGGCAGGACCAGGGCCAGGACCAGGCCCAGCACCGCCGCCTGATACCAGAGGCTGCCCAGCCAGGGGGGGGTGGCCCCAGATTCATACCAGTTGGTCGCCACCCGTTGGAGGTTGAAGAAGCTGATGTAGGTCAGAAAGGCGATGAACATCCGCCAGGTATTGCGCTGCCGGGGAGAACGGGCGGTGAGGGGCACGGCGAGCAGGGTGAGGGTGATGATGGCGAGGGGACTCGACAGGCGGAACTGGAATTCCGCCAGATCCTTGAGATCCCCGGAGATGAGCAGGGCCTGGGTGGGGTAGGTGGCGCGCTTCTGACTTTGGAGGTCATCCGCCTGCCGGGGTTGCAGGCGGAGATTGTAACGATCGAATTCGCCGATGGCATAGTTGGCGGTACCCGGCTTGCCGTCATAGCGCCGGCCGTCAAGCATTGTGACGAATTGCCGTCCGGTCCCCTCCTCCTCACGCAGCAGGCCTTCCCGACTGAGGATGACCTTGGTGACGTCCTCGCGCTGGTCGTGAATGAAGATGTTGCGCAGCCGGCTGCCACCCTGGATCTCGTCGACATAGAGGGTGATCCGGCCCTGGTCGTGTTGATAGAAACGCCCGGCCTTGATCCCGAACAACTGTTGAGCCTCGTCCTGCTGTAGGGTGCGGATCTGCATGAGCTCGCCGACGACCAGTGGCCGCACGTGCAGGGTAAGCCAGGCCGCCAGCAAGGCCACGGGGACGGCGGCGAAGAACAGGGCGCGGTAGGTGCGGATCGGTCCGATACCGCAGGCGGAGAAGGCGATCAGCTCGCTGTGCTGGGCCATCCGTCCCAGGGCCAGGAGCACGGCGATGAAGAAGACGGGCGGCAGCAGGCTTGGCAGGTCACTGAGGATGCGCAAGCCCATGAAGCGCAAAACGATGTCGGAGGCCAGGGCGCCGGCGTTGATGTCCTCCAGGGCGCGGAGCATGAGCAGGCTGACCACGATCAGCAGGACGGTACCCAGCACGGCCAGGAAGATCTTGGACACCTCCCTGAGCAGATAGCGGTCGATGACGGCGATCATGAGGTCATCATCACTTTGTCAGTGGGCCGACGCAGGGACCCGCTTGCCAGTCGAGGGTCATGCCGGGGGCGATGCCTTGGCGCTCGGTGAAGCCACCCCGGGTCTCGAGCACATACTGGGCGGGACCGTGGGAAGGGTAGCGCTGGTCGGAGAAGGGCTGGGTCTCCCGGGCGATGTGGACGATTCGCCCCGCGTCATCGGCGAACAGCATGTCCAGGGAGCCCGGGGTGTCGCGCATCCAAAAGGCACGGGGTGCCGCCTCGGGGAAGACGAACAGCATCCCGCTGGCGTCATCGGTCAACACCCGTCCCATCAGCCCCTGCCGCTGCGCCGCGGGGGTGTCCGCCACCTCGGCCTGGAGACGGGCCACCGGGATCTGGCCCGCCTTGAGGATCTCCAGGCAGGCATCTGGGCGGATAACCTCGGCCTGGGCGCTAAGGGCCAGGAACCCCGCTACCAAGAAGCTACCCCGCATCAGGCTAATGCGGTGGGGAGGTCGCGGCGCGATCGCCAGTACCGTTCGCCATGGCTCCCGTTCCGGCCGCGCCGGTCTCGGGTCCTGTCCGCCTAGGTAACGCCTCATCGCGATTCTAATCACTCCCGTCCAATCACGGACATTAAAAAGGCGTCAGTGGGCAAGTTCCCGCTTTGTCCCCGCAGGGGCAAACTGATCTCGGGAACGAACTGACGGACAGCTTCGAAGCATCGGCATCCATATATCCCATCTTCCCCCGCGCACCTACCTCAAACGCGGCTGAGGATGTGCCAATTAAGGCGCCATCCGGGTCCGCTAGGGCAGATACCAGTCCGCGGGTGGCGGGGTGGCCGGGGGAGTAGCCTGGGGCTTGGCAACCGCTTTCTGGCCCCTGGACTCGACCGTCAACAGTTCCAGCAGCGACCCGGCGAGCGGGTCATGGCGCAGACCTTGGGCGCGACGGAGCTTGCGCATCGCCGCCGTATCCTCCCCGTCGCTCAGGTGACGCAGGGCCTGGCGCAGGTGCTGCTCCGCCGCCGTTTCGACGGCGAGCAGCAGGCCCAGATCCATGCCGCAACGGCGGCAAACAGGGCCTTCCTGGACCCGGGCGCGGCAATTGGGAAAACGTTCCATGGGCTGACAGTGGTTGATCAGGGAGCCGGTTGCGGTCCTGGCAAGGTGCCTCGGCGCCCTCGGCCCAGCGGTCAGCCTGGTCCAGTTCCTTATGGGCCAGGTTATGGCGGTTGCGCTTCATCTGCTTGCGGGCATGGGCCAGGTGAGCGCGAAACAGGCTGTGTCGGGCGCGGCGATCGATGGGGTCACGGTCGAGGATGCGTTTCGCCAGGCCCGCCGCCTTTTTGAAGGCATCCACGGCGATGGCCAACTCCAGGGCCTCATTGAGGACCTCGGCATCCTCCGGCCAGCGTTGAAGGATCCGCTCCATGAGGGGGCGGGCCAGGGTGAGGTTGCCTTGGTTCCGGTAATGGCGGAGCAACACCAGATAGCCCGGGAGGTAATCCGGGTCCAGTTCCAGACTCTCGGCCAACTCGCGCTCGATCATGGGCCGCATTCTGCTCTGCAGCAGGCCCAGCCGATCCGCCAGCCGGCGTTGGATCAGGAGTGGCCAGGAAGGGCGATGAGATCCTTCACCTCCGTCCAGAACGTATAAACGTCCGGGGGCGGGAACTCCCGTTCGTCGATCAGGGTGCCGAGGAGGGCATGATCGAAATCGTCCAGTTCCTGGCTCAGGGCGGCGCGGGCAGTGCTGCCGTCGCGGAGCAGGGGGTCCTCGGCGAGGGCGGGGTCCGTGGCCAGACCAGGCGGGAGTGCCTCCGTCAGCCAATAGGCGGCGAAATGGCCCCTAAGCTCCGCCAGGGCGGCTGATTCCCCGCCTGCCAGGAGCGACCGGTAGCCCGTCAGGGCGGCTTCGGACTGGCCAAGGCGCAACAGCAAGGCCAGATGGCGCGGATCGGGCGCTAGCCCCGGGCAGGCCTGTCGGCGATTATCCCAGATGGTCAGGGCCTCCTTACCCATGCCCTTGGCCTCCAGTTCCAGGGCGCGACCGCGGTACGCGGCCGCCAGACCCTCCCGCCAGACCTCGGGGGGTTCGGCGCGGGATAGGGTCTTGAACTGCTCGATCGCTTCCCGGTAACGCCCCGCCGCCAGGGACGCCTGGGCCTGAGCGGCACTGGGCGCGACCTTGGTCATCGCAGACTTACCGGGGGCGTGAGGGTTTCTACGATCGCGTGGCATGGTGGGGGGGCTGAGAGTGGGCGAGTTCAGAGGGGCAACAGGGGCATTCTAACCGCTTCGGCACGAATTTGACGGCGTGGTGAGCGGAATGTCGCTGGCGCCGGGAGCGCATGGTAAGCAGGTGGGGCGTTCGCGGCGCCCGCTTGCGCCGGGAGGCCCGATCCCGCGCGGGGGCGGCGTCCACCCTCGGCCTATCTCCACTCCGGGACAAGGCAAATGGGATGGCGATGCGTATAAAATGCGCGACTTGCCACCGGGTCCCTGGGCCACGTGCCCACGCCGGTGGACCCTAACCCCTTTCGGGACCTGGCCCCGCCGTTGACGAGAGACCCATGCGTTACGAGACCGACGACCTGCGCATCCGCGCCATGAAGCAGTTGATCGCGCC
>JAGVUH010000274.1 GCA_019136395.1 Gammaproteobacteria bacterium | reverse complement strand
CGCACCTCAAGGATCTCAAACTCGCGCACCCCGCCGGGGGCGTCGACCTTGACCGTATCGCCCTCGCGCTTGCCGATGAGGGCGCGGGCGATGGGCGAGGTCACCGAGATCATCCCCTGGGCGAAGTCGGCCTCGTCCTCGCCGACGATCTGGAAGCTGTGTTCGGTCTCCTCGTCATCCAGTTCCAGGACGACGGCGGTGGCGCCGAAGACGACCCGGCCATCGGTCGCCAGTTGGGTAACGTCGATGACATGGGCATGGGACAGCTTGCTCTCCAGGTCCTTGATCCGGCCCTCGATGAAACTCTGCTGCTCCCGGGCGGCATGGTACTCGGCGTTCTCCTTGAGATCGCCATGGCTGCGGGCCTCGGCGATGGCGGCGATGATGCGCGGGCGCTCGACGCGCTTGAGACGCTCCAACTCCTCGCGCAACTTTTCCGCCCCCCTGGCGGTCAGTGGGACCTTGCTCATGGTGGTGATTCCTCGTCAAAGATTAGCGTGAAAGTCACGGGAAAGTCTTTCATAGTCTGGGGTGTGGCCTGCCGCCTCATGACCGTTAGTGCGAAAGTCCCTGTAAAGACTTTCAATTTCAGGGACGTGGCGCGCGCCCTCATGGTCATTCGTGGGCAACACGCTAGCGGAGCCTTTCATCCCTTGGGATGTGGCCGGCCCTCTTCCGACAGTTCGGGGGGGCCGCCGGCAGCGACCGCTCGGTCGCTCTCGCCGGCTCGCCGGGACGGCTCCGAATCCTGAGCGGGCATCCCCCGCCCGTCAATAGAGTTCCTGCAGTCGGTTCACCGCCAGGGCCGCGCCATGGCGCAGGGCGAGGCAAGTGGCCTCGGCGCCGGCAATGGTGGTGGTGTAGCTCACCTTATGTTGGAGGGCCGCGCGGCGGATGGCGGCGGAATCGGCGATGGCCTGGGCGCCCTCCGTGGTGTTGACGATGAAGCTGAATTCGTCGTTCTTGATCAGGTCGACGATGTGCGGCCGGCCCTCGTGGACCTTGTTGACCCGCTGGCAAGCAATACCCGCCGCGCGCACCGCCGCCGCCGAGCCGTCGGTGGCGTAGAGCTGAAACCCGAGTCCCACCAGGTCCCTCGCGACTTGGAGCAGGCGGCGTTTGTCGACCTCGCGCACGCTGAGCAGGGCCTTGCCGGTGGCGGGGAGCTTGACCCCGGCGCCGAGCTGGGACTTACGGAAGGCCTCGCCAAAGGTCTCCCCCACCCCCATGACCTCGCCGGTGGACTTCATCTCCGGGCCCAGGACCGTGTCCACGCCGGGGAACTTGATGAAGGGGAAGACCGCCTCCTTGACGAAATAGTGCTTGGGCTGAATTTCCTGGGTCAGGCCCTGGGCGGACAGGGACTTGCCGGCCATGCAGCGCGCCGCGACCTTGGCCAGGGGCACGCCGATGGCCTTGGAGACAAAGGGCACGGTGCGGGAGGCCCGCGGGTTGACCTCCAGGATATAGACCTCCTGGTCCTTGATGGCGAACTGGGCGTTCATCAGGCCCACCACCTTCAGGGCATGACCGAGCTTGGTCATCTGCTCGCGCATCCGGTCCTGGCAGGCGGGGGTTAGGGTGTAGGGCGGCAGGGAACAGGCGGAATCCCCCGAATGGACCCCGGCCTGTTCGATGTGTTCCATGATGCCGCCGATCAGGACCGTCTCGCCGTCGCAGATGGCATCTACATCCACCTCGATGGCATCGTCGAGGAAGCGGTCCAGCAACACCGGTGACTCGTTGGAGACCCGCACCGCGTCGCGCATGTAACGCTTGAGGTCGGCAGCGTCGTAGACGATCTCCATGGCCCGACCGCCAAGGACGTAGGAAGGGCGCACCACCAGGGGATAGCCGATGGCCGCCGCCTGAGCGATGGCTTCTTCCTCGCTGCGCGCCGTGGTATTGGGTGGCTGGCGCAGCCCGAGATGATGGATCAACTGCTGGAAGCGCTCCCGGTCCTCGGCCAGGTCGATGGAGTCCGGGCTGGTGCCGATGATGGGCACCCCGGCGGCCTCCATGGCCCGGGCCAGCTTCAGCGGCGTCTGGCCGCCATACTGGACGATGACGCCAAGGGGCCGTTCCTTGGCGACGATCTCCAGCACGTCCTCCAGGGTCAGGGGCTCGAAATAGAGGCGGTCGGAGGTGTCGTAGTCGGTGGAGACCGTCTCCGGGTTGCAGTTGACCATGATGGTCTCGTAGCCGTCGTCGCGCAGGGCGAAGGCGGCGTGGACGCAGCAGTAGTCAAACTCGATGCCCTGACCGATGCGATTCGGACCCCCACCCAGCACCATGATCTTTTGCCGGGCCGTGGGATTGGCCTCGCATTCCTCTTCATAGGTCGAATAGAGGTAAGCGGTGCTGGCGGCGAACTCGGCGGCGCAGGTGTCCACCCGCTTGAAGACCGGGCGGATGCCCAGTTCATGACGCCGGTCCCGCACCCACTGTTCACTGCACCCGGCCAGCTTGCCCAGGCGGCGGTCGGAGAAGCCCTTGCGCTTGAGGAAGCGCAGCCGCTCCGCGGTCAGGCCCCCGCGGCCCTGGGCGCGGACCTCCGCCTCCAGGGCCACCAGTTCCTCGATCTGGGCCAGGAACCAGGGGTCGATGGCGGTGAGGTCGAACAGGTCCTGGCGGCTCAGGCCAGCGCGGAAACCATCCGCCACGTAGAAGAGCCGCTCGGCCCCGGCCTGGCGCAGCTCCTGGCGCAGGTGGGACATGGCCTCGGGATCGCTGAAATCCAGCAGCTCCTCCAGGCCATACTTGTCCGTCTCCAGGCCGCGCAGGGCCTTTTGCAGGGACTCCTGGAAGGTGCGGCCGATGGCCATGACCTCGCCCACGGATTTCATCTGAGTGGTGAGTCGCGCGTCGGCCTGGGGGAACTTCTCGAAGGCGAAGCGCGGGACCTTGGTCACCACATAGTCGATGGTCGGCTCGAACGAGGCCGGGGTGGCGCCACCGGTGATCTCGTTGGCCAGTTCGTCCAGGGTATAGCCAACCGCCAGCTTGGCCGCCACCTTGGCGATGGGGAAGCCGGTGGCCTTTGAGGCCAGGGCCGAGGAGCGGGAGACGCGGGGGTTCATCTCGATGATGATCATGCGCCCGTCCCGGGGGTTGATGGCGAACTGAACGTTGGAGCCGCCGGTGTCGACGCCGATCTCCCGCAGCACGGCGATGGAGGCGTCGCGCATGAACTGATATTCCTTGTCCGTCAGGGTCTGGGCCGGCGCCACGGTGATCGAATCACCGGTGTGGATGCCCATGGGGTCCAGGTTTTCGATGGAGCAGACCTCCATCTCGTATTCCTTCCAGCCCAGGGCCGACTCCTCGATCAGCAGCTCGCGGGTGGGGGAAAGGTCCAGACCGCGCAGGCAGATCTCTTCGAATTCCTCCTGGTTGTAGGCGATCCCGCCGCCGCTGCCGCCCAGGGTGAAGGAGGGGCGGATGATGGCCGGAAAACCGATGGAGGCCTGGACCTGGATGGCCTCCTCCAGGCTGTGAGCGATGGCGGAGCGCGGCATGTCGAGGCCGATGCGCCGCATGGCCTGACGGAAGAGGTCGCGGTCCTCGGCCTTGTCGATGGCCTCCCGGGAGGCGCCGATGAGCTCGACGCCGTACTTGGCCAGGACGCCGTGGCGCACTAGGTCGAGGGCGGTGTTGAGGGCCGTCTGGCCACCCATGGTGGGCAATAGGGCATCCGGGCGCTCGCGCTCGATGATGCGCTCCAGACAGGTCCAGGTGATGGGCTCGATGTAGGTGGCGTCGGCCATCTCCGGGTCGGTCATGATGGTGGCCGGGTTGGAGTTGACCAGCACCACCCGGTAGCCCTCCTCGCGCAGGGCCTTGCAGGCCTGGGCCCCGGAGTAGTCGAACTCGCAGGCCTGACCGATGACGATGGGGCCGGCCCCGATGATGAGGATGCTATGGATGTCGGTACGCTTGGGCATCTTGGTTCCGGTTCAGGGCTGACGGTCGAGGGTCGGGTGGCGGCGGCTCGTCTGGGGTTGGTGTCGCGGGGGATGGGCTGGTCTGACGGTAATGCGCCCCTCGCAAGGCCGGTCACGGCGGAACGAGGCCGGATAGGAAAGGGCTCAACCGGGAGCCCCTTGGTCCCGCTCCCGGCGCCACGACGGGTCTGACCGCGACAGCGCGGGCCCAGCCCGGCAGCGGCGAGGGGGCAAGGTGGCCGCCCGTCATGATCGTCAGCCAGCCGGCGTCAGCCCCGGTGGGCACGCATCAGCGTGATGAAGTGATCGAAAACCGGCGCCACGTCATGGGGGCCGGGGCTCGCCTCCGGATGGCCCTGGAAGCTGAAGGCCGGCCGCTCGCGGTGATGGATACCCTGGAGGGAGCCGTCGAAGAGCGACCTATGGGTCGCCTCCAGGCTGGCCGGCAGGCTGGCCTCGTCCACGGCGAAGCCATGATTCTGGCTGCTGATCATGACCCGCCCGGTGCGCAGGTCCTGGACCGGGTGGTTGGCGCCGTGGTGGCCGAACTTCATCTTCAGGGTCCGGGCCCCGCAGGCCAGGCCCAATAACTGGTGACCAAGGCAGATGCCGAAGAGCGGGATGCCGGTCTCAAGCAATTCACCGATGGCCTGGATGGCGTAGGAGCAGGGCTCGGGATCGCCCGGGCCGTTGGACAGGAAGACCCCATCCGGTTTCAGGGCCAGGACCTCCGCCGCCGGTGTCCGGGCGGGCACCACGCGCACCCGGCAGCCGCGCTCCACCAACATGCGCAGGATGTTGTGCTTGATGCCGAAGTCGTAGGCGACGACGAAATGAGTAGATTCTTCCCGGCCCACGGCGTTAGCAGGTTCCCCCCGCCCCAGGGCGTGGGGGCCATGATCGGCTACCGTACCTCCCAGGCGCCAGACCCCCTGCTCCCAGTCGTAGGGATCGGGCGTGGTCACCTCCTGGGCCAGGTCCAGGCCCTTGAGTCCCGGGAAGGCCCTAGCCGCGGCCAGGGCCGCCGCCTCGTCGATGGCGGCGCCCGCCTGCAGGCAACCGTTCTGAGCACCCTTCTCGCGCAGGGTGCGGGTCAGACGCCGGGTGTCAATATCCGCGATCCCCGGGACGCCCTGGCGCTTCAGGTAGTCGTCCAGCGGTTCCCGCTGGCGCCAGTTGCTGGCCAGGCGCGGCAGATCGCGGATCACCAGGCCGGCCGCCTGA
>JAGVUH010000102.1 GCA_019136395.1 Gammaproteobacteria bacterium | reverse complement strand
CCCCATGAGAGCGGCGCCGGGCGCCTGCGGCCCTTCGAGGGCGTGCTGCGTAACCTGGACCGCCGCTACCGGGAGACGGACTCCGTCACCCTGCGCGAGGAGCTGGCCAAGTATTTGTCCCACCAGGACTGCCCGACCTGCGCCGGCACCCGCCTCAACCCGGCGGCGCGCCACGTCTTCGTCGCCGAACGCACCCTGCCCCAGGTCACCCGCCTGCCGGTGGGCGAGGCCCTGGCCTTCTTCACTGCCCTGGACCTGCCCGGCCAGAAGGGCGAGATCGGCGCCCGCATCATCAAGGAGATCGCCCAGCGGCTGCGCTTTCTGGTGGACGTGGGCCTGGACTACCTGACCCTGGAGCGTAGCGCCGAGACCCTGTCCGGGGGCGAGGCCCAGCGCATCCGCCTCGCCAGCCAGATCGGCGCTGGCCTGGTGGGGGTCATGTACATCCTCGACGAGCCCTCCATCGGCCTGCACCAGCGGGACAATGCCCGGCTGCTGGGGACCCTGACCCACCTGCGCGACCTGGGCAACACCGTCATCGTCGTCGAACATGACGAAGAGGCCATCCGCGCCGCGGACCTGGTGGTGGACCTGGGGCCTGGGGCCGGCGAGCACGGCGGCGAGGTCGTCGCCCTGGGGCGGGCCGAGGAGATCGCTCACTGCCCCCAGTCCCTGACCGGCCGCTACCTCAGCGGGGAATTGCGCATCGCCATCCCGGAACGGCGCACACCTAGCGACCCGGCGCGCCAGTTGCGCCTGCTGGGCGCCCGTGGCCACAACCTGCGCGGGGTGGATGTCAGCCTCCCGGTGGGCACCTTGTGCTGCGTCACCGGGGTCTCCGGCTCCGGCAAATCGACCCTGATCAACGATACCCTCTTCCCTCTCGCCGCCCGTCAGCTCAACGGCTCCAACCTCCAGCCGGCACCCTTCCGGGCGGTGGAAGGTCTTGAGCACTTCGACAAGGTGGTGGACATCGATCAGAGCCCCATCGGTCGCACCCCGCGCTCCAACCCCGCCACCTACACTGGGCTCTTCACCCATGTGCGGGAGCTCTTTGCCACCGTCCCCGAGGCCCGCACCCGAGGCTATTCCGTTGGGCGCTTCAGCTTCAACGTCGCCGGCGGCCGCTGCGAGGCCTGCAAGGGCGACGGCCTCATCCGGGTGGAGATGCACTTTCTGCCCGACATCTATGTCCAGTGCGACCTCTGCCACGGTCGGCGCTACAACCGCGAGACCCTGGACATCCGCTACAAGGGTAAGACCATCGACGAGGTCCTCAACCTGACGGTGGAGCAGGCCCTGGAGTTCTTCGCCCCGGTGCCGCCCCTGGCGCGCAAGCTCCAGACCCTGATGGACGTCGGCCTGTCCTACGTCCGCCTGGGCCAGAGCGCCACCACCCTGTCCGGCGGCGAGGCCCAGCGGGTCAAGCTCAGCCGCGAGTTGTCCAAGCGGGACACCGGTCGCACCCTCTATATCCTCGACGAGCCCACCACCGGGCTGCACTTCCATGACGTCAAGCAGTTGCTGGATGTGCTGCACCGGCTGCGCGATCACGGTAACACCGTGGTCGTCATCGAGCACAACCTGGACGTGATCAAGACCGCCGACTGGATCATCGACCTGGGCCCCGAGGGCGGCGACCGCGGCGGCACCCTCCTCGCCAGCGGCACCCCGGAGCAGGTGGCCGCCGACCCGGCCTCCCACACCGGACGCTACCTCAAGGCCCTTCTGGAGCGGGGCTGGTAGCAATGTTCGTTCAGCCCCCTCGTGCTCTTAAGGAGTGGGGTTGGTAGCAATGTTCGTTGAGACCCCCCGCGTACTCAGAGGGCCTTGGTAACGCCAGCCGCTGGTTCTCTTACTCCTTACCCCCTGGCGGCGCACAACCCTTGTTCACTCAGCCTTTACGGCGAAGGTGGCAGAGGATTCCCTTGCTCCCTCCCCCCTGGCGGGGGAGGGTTGGGGAGAGGGGGGCTGTACGGTTGCGTTAGCGGTTGACCCTTGCGGCCAGTGGGTACGATCTCTGGGTTGACCCTCACTGTCTCTGGGTTTACCTTCTGGTCAGGCTGACTAGATCAGGGGCATCGTCGTGAATACGTCTTGCACTGGTGAGACTTCCCACCCAGCTAGCACGAGCTTTTGGCAGCTTCAGGAGGCCAAGGCGCGTTTCAGCGAGGTGGTGCGTCGCGCGGTCGAACAAGGACCGCAGCACGTGACGGTAAATGGCGAGGAACGCGCCGTCGTGGTCTCGGCTCGGGAATATGACCGCCTCACCGGCCACCGTACCGGCCAGGAGCTGGTTCAACTCCTGGCAAATTCACCCCTCGCGGATGTTGATTTTGAACACCCACCAATCGTTGGACCCGTGCGGGATGTGGAACTGTGAGCGGGTGGCTCCTGGATACCAATGTCCTGTCGGAATTGCGACGCAAGCAACCCGAAGTGGCGGTGGTGCGATTCGTCTCCGGCCAACCCTTGACGAGTCTGTATGTCAGCGAGGTCACCCTCGCCGAGATTCGCTTCGGCATTGAGCTGATCGACGATGCGGTCCGACGCGCGGAGTTGCATCATTGGCTGGACCAGAGATTGCGACCTCTGTTCGAACAGCGGACACTCGCCCTCACCGAGGATATCCTCCTCCAATGGCGGCTCCTGATCGAGTCAGGGCGAAAACGTGGTCACACTTTCAGCCATCCGGATGTCCTGATCGCCGCCACGGCCGTGGAATACGGACTGACGGTAGTGACGCGCAACACCAAGGAATTTGTCGCCGCTGGCGTCCCCGGATTCAATCCCTGGAAAGACGGCAACTTAGGCGACCAGACCGCTGCCGGCTAGCCGATCCCGATCGTTGGCCTCATCCTAATCGTTCAGCCCCCTCTCCCCCACCCTCCCCCACCAGGGGGGAGGGAGTAAGAACATCAGCAGCTTGCGCCGCCATAGCCCACCTGGGGGGGGCTGGACGAATATGCCTCACCCACCGAGGGTGCTGGGTGAGCGCCAATGGAACTAAGCGGTCAGAACTCCTTGAGCCATCCGAGCCAGAACATGGGGTCGTTGTCGAAGCCCATGTCGGAGTCCGGGTCCCCGTTGTTCTGGGCGTAATTGATACTGACGGTGCCGAACTCGCCCAGCTCCTTGCCCAGGCTGGCGCCATAGTCCCAATAGTCCGCATTGGGCAGGTCGTCGATCCGGCCGTTCTTGAAATCGGTATAGCCGAGGTGCAGCCCCAGGATCAGGTCGAAGGGCAGCTCGGCGTACTCGAAGTCACCCTGGAAATACCAGTCGCCCTGGTCATAGAGGCCATCCTCATTCTGACCGTAGAAGGTATAAGCGAGGCCCAGGGTAAACCATTTGTAGGTCAGGTTGCCGGCCGCCTCGGCGAAGTCGCTGTCGTCACCGTCGGGATAGGCGTAGTACATGACATTGAGGTCATACTCCAGG
>JAGVUH010000399.1 GCA_019136395.1 Gammaproteobacteria bacterium | reverse complement strand
AGAAAACTCGATGAGCTCTGTCAGCGCACGGGGTGCAGTCGCACCGAGGTGTTGCGGGCCGCCATCGATCGCTACTACTCAGAAGAGGCTAACGAGCCCCGGAGCGCAGCCGACATCCTGCGCGAAAACGCCTTCATCGGCTGCGGGGACGCCGACCCTGAACTCGCTCGGGAGTACAAGCAGCGCTTGACCGAGTGCCTGGCCAACAAGACGGATGATCATCGCTGACTCCGGTTTCTGGCTGGCGCTGGCAAACCGGCGCGATCACTGGCACCAGGCCGCAACCGCGTGGCTTGCCCAGTCACGCGAAGGCCTGATCACCACCTGGCCGGTCGCCACCGAAACCTGCCATCTCCTGCTAAGCCACGTTGGTGAGCATGCCCAACGGGCATTTATCCAGAGCTTGCGCGACGGCGCCGCTGAGCTCTTCTCCATTGAGCACAAGCATCTGCCACGCATCGCGGAATTGATGGGCCAGTATGCCGATCTGCCCATGGACCTGGCCGATGCCTCGTTGGTCGTATTGGCCGAAGCCCTGGGGCATGGACGCATACTCTCTACTGACGAGCGAGACTTTCACACCTATCGTTGGAAGCGTCACGCCCCATTCGACAATCAACTGCCGTCGCTGGCCAAGCGACAGGACGCCTGAGGGCCCAGTGCCTGAACGGCCTCAATCCTCTCAGCAACCCCGCGCCATCCGCGCGAACAGGGCTGGCGTGATACCTGGCCGGCCGGATTTTGGCGCATTGATCGGCGTAAGCTATGTCGCAGTCAGCCCCTGATCTGGAGCCTGTATGTCCTCTAGAGTCCCTCTAAATCCCACCCGGCGCAGGTTACTGCTAGCCGCGGTGGCCGCCACCTTGGCTGGACCCTCCTGGTCGGCCTGGGGGAGCAACCCGGTGACCGCTCGGGAACAACCCCCGTCCACGTCACCCCAGCCCCCCGGCCGGTTACCGGAGGGGGCGGGGCGGGGGCAGGATGTCCTGGTGCTGGGGGCGGGTGTCGCGGGTCTGGTTGCCGCTTATGAACTGCACTTGGCGGGCTGCCGGGTACGTATCCTGGAGGCCCGCGACCGGGTTGGCGGGCGCTGCTGGACCCTGCGCGGCGGGGATCGGGTCGTCGAGTACGGTGGGGCGGAACAGATCTGTCGGCTCCCGCCGGGAGAGTATCTGAATGCGGGTGCCAACCGCATCCTGCCGGGGCATCGGGGGGTACTGGACTATGTTCACCGCTTCGGCCTGCCCTTGGAGCTTTTTGCCAGCGGTCCCTTGAGCGAGACCTGGGTCCTGCGCCGGACTCCGGGTCATCCCCTCACCGGCCAGAAGTTGCGCTTCCGCCAGTTGAACCGCGATGAGATCGGCCATGCCATGGCGCGGCTGCTGGAATTGCTGGGTCCGGCGGCTGAGGCGGGCGGGGATGCCGTTGACCTGGCCGCCTGGGCGCGGCGCTTTGGCGAACTCGACCCCGCTGGTCGCTATGTGGGCAGCCCGGCACGGGGTTTCCGCATCCCCCGGGGTGGGGCCGACCGGCCCGGCGAGTTGGAGACACCCCTGGATGCCGCTGAGCTCTGGACCTATGGTGCCCTGAGCCGTATCCCGGCGGAGGTCAACAGCCCCGCCTTTCCCACCCCGGTCATGACCCTGACCGGCGGCATGGACCGGTTGCCCCAGGCCTTGGCGGCGGCGCTGCCGCCGGATTGCCTGCGGCTGGGCGCCGAAGTGGTCCGGCTGCGTCAGGACCCCACCGGGGTGACGGTCACCTGGAAGGATCTGGCCACCGGGGCAGTCCACGAGGAACGGGCCCAGCAGGCGATCTGCACCCTGCCCTTCACCCTCCTCTCCCGGATCGACAGCAACTTCACCCCGCCCATCCAGGCGATCATCGGCGCCCTGGGCTATGAACCCATCGTCAAGGTCGGGCTCGATTTCCAGCGCCGCTTCTGGGAGTTGGACGATGGCATCTATGGCGGTTACTCCTTTATGGACGACCCGAACCTCATCCTCATGTATCCCAGTCAGGGGCTGGGCCGGGGCGGTGGGCAAGCCCGCCACTCGCCCGAGTTACCAACGGGGGTGCAGGGCATTGGCAAGGGTGATGGCGACTTTCGGCAAGGTCCAGGGGGCCATGCCTTGGGGCCGGGTGGCAGCCCCCCGTCAGTGGCGGGGGAAGATAGCGGCGGCCTGGTCACGCTTTACTATCCTGCCTCCCGGGATAGCTTGCGTCTCACCGGTCTGGACCCCGAGGCGCGCATCCAGGCAGGGCTGAAGGACCTCGAATATCTGCACCCTGGCGTCCGCCAGGAACTGCGCTCGGCGATCTCCGTCGCCTGGTCCCGAATCCCCTGGAGCGCTGGCTGTGCGGGGGTCTGGACGGACAAGGCCCGCAAGCAGGATCTGCCGCGGCTGGCGGCGGGCGACCGGCGGGTCCTGTTCGCCGGCGAGCATATCAGCCACACCCCGGCCTGGATGGAGGGATCGGTCCAGTCCGCCCATGCCGCCCTGGATGTCCTCCAGCAGCAGTGGCGGAGTCAACCGGAGGTCGCCTGATGAAGACCGGATATCTGCACGATCGCGCCGGACGGCTGAAGACCGCTCTGGTCGTCGGTCTTGGTTTGGCCCTGAGCCACCTCTCCGCTGCGTCGGCGACCGAGGCGCAGGACGATCTCTACGCCACCCTCTGCGCCGCCTGTCATGGCCATGGCTCGGCGCCGGTCGGTCCTTATCCGCCGCTGTTTGGCAGTGCCACCCTGGCCACCGCCGGGCCCGCCTACATTGCCATCAAGGCCCTGCAGGGGGCCGGAAATATGTTTCCCCTGTGCGGGATGGCGACGGACGAGGAAGTGACCCGCCTCGCCAACGACCTGGCCCGGGCAAACGGCAATTCGCAACCCCCCATCACCCCCGAGGAGGTCGCCGCCCTGCGTCCCGCCGCGGACGAGTGCCCGGATGTGGAATATTGAAACCGGGTTGAGCGGTGCTGGAAGGGTCGACCGGTCGCCCCCTCTGACGCGCGCTCAACCGGGGGATGAGGTTTGGATGACCAGTGGCGGGATAGGGCAATCGAGGACGGCGCCGATGGCCCGTAGCACCTCCAGTTCCGCTGGACTGACCTTGGCATCCAGGAGGATGACGACAGCGCAGGCCTGTAACAGGTCCCGCTTGGCCTGGGGCTTGAGCCGCCGGAGTTGCCGCAAGCTCTTATCGAGCCGCTGATGATCCAGGGTGGCCGTGTCCACGATGGCGCTCTCAGTTAGCCCAAGGTTCGCGATCCCCAGGCGGAAGGCCTGGTCGCTGAGGGCCTCGTCCTCTTGCAGCCGGGCCACCAGGGTGAGGATCAGGGCGCAGTCCGCCGCCAGGTGCTGGCAGTCCACCTGACCCTTGGCGCCAGCCCGTGGCCGGCCGGTGCCGTGGCCCCCGTCCAGCCCAGCGATGAGGATGCGCGAC
>JAGVUH010000027.1 GCA_019136395.1 Gammaproteobacteria bacterium | reverse complement strand
CGACCTGGGGCCCGTCCTGCTGGATGAGCCGCGGCTGGCCATTAAGCGATTCGAGCACGGCCTGAACCCGGCCATCCACCACCCGCTGCTGGATGCGCAGGGTCTCCATCCGGTTTTGGTGGGAGTAGACCAGGATGCCTTCGTAACTCAGGGAGCCCAGGGCCTGTCCCATGCGCTCGAAGGGCTCCAGGTCTGGGTCCTGATCAGGGAGGGGACTGGGCAGCAGGGGGGAGGTCGGCAGACTGGCCAACAGGACCAGGGCCGCAACGAGGGGTCCCAAGGGGCGGATGCCCAGCGGTCGCTGGTGCCGCGCGACGGCGGACTCAGCGTCCGGCTTCATAACCAACGACCGCGGCATAGGGGAAGAGGCCCTTGATCCCGGAGACCGGGGAACTAGCCTGATGATTAAGCAGTAGTTGATCCAGCTTGGGTTGGAGCTTGGGCTCCGCCGCGTGCCAGCGGGGGGCGGGACCCTTGACGCTGGTGGGTTCCAGGCTGACCAACCGGGGTGTAGCCGCGCCCGGCTTGGCGGCCGTCACGGGCGGCAGCGGCATGGCGCTGCCGCCAGGGGCCCCGATCTGGGCCAGGGCCGGCGTTGGCTGGGTGGCGGGCCGGGCATTGAACAGGGGTGGCAGGGCATAGACGACGAGGAAGGCAGCGCTGGCGGCCAGGGCGACCCCCGCGTAGGCCGCGTAGCCTCCCCGTCTGGAGCGGGCATCCAGGCGCTGAACGCGCTGCCGCGCCCGGCCGGCCCTGGGCTGAGCCAACAGCGGGACGGGCTCGGTCTCGAGCTGCTCCCGGACCCGCGCGGCCAGGGTGCGGTACTCCGGGGAGACGGGTTCACCGCGCAGGGCGGCGCCAATCAGACCGTACCGTTCCCAGCGGGCCTTGAGATCAGCGTTGGCCTCCAGGGCGGAGATCGTCGGGCCGATCAGCTCGGGATCAAGTTCGCCGTCCGCAAGGGCGGAGACATGTTCTCTCTGTTGTTCACTCATGGGTGGTGGACCCCCAGGTTCAGGGATTTAGCAGGGGACTCAGCCGTTTGTCGATGGCTTCCCGGGCACGGAAGATGCGGGAACGCACCGTGCCGATGGGACAATCCATGGCCTCGGCAATCTCCTCATAGCTCAGGCCTTCGAGTTCCCGCAGGACGATGGCCGTGCGCAGATCAGTCGGCAATTCCTCCAGGGCCTGCTGAACCGTGCGACCGATCTCCTCGGTTAGCAGGTGACTCTCGGGCGTGCCCATGTCCCGCAATCGCCCGCCAGACTCCAATTGCTCGGCGATCTCCGTCTCCAGGTCGTCGCCCGGGGGGCGGCGTCCCCGCGCGGCGAGATGATTCTTGGCGGCGTTGATCGCGATGCGATAGAGCCAGGTGTAGAAGGCACTCTCGCCACGAAAGGCACCTAAGGCGCGGTAAGCCTTGATGAATGCCTCCTGGGTCACGTCCAGAACCTCGTGGGAATCGCGCAGATAACGACCGATGAGTCCGGCCACCTTTTGCTGATACTTCAGGACCAGCAGATCGAAGGCCCGCTTGTCACCGGCCTGGGCGCGCGCCACCAATTCCTCGTCCGCCGGGCGCTCAGACATGGCCCCTGGGTCCTGGAAAGGGCATCCTGGAGTCCGTTTGCATGGACAGTCACCTGTATCGAAAGTTCATGGAGTCCGGAGACGCGACCGGCGTGACAGCGCGGGTCCACCAGTCCACGGGCGATTCAGTTTATAGTGATGGTTCGGGCTTTGCATCCACGTCGCCCGCGGCGCGGTGTCAAGCAGTCGCCACCGGGTATCTCAGGTAGTAACCATGAGCGAAGCACAGCGTTTCGATGTCCTCATCCTCGGCAGCGGGGCCGCCGGCCTCAGTCTGGCCCTGCGCCTACCGTTTTCCCTGACCATCGCCCTGGTCGCCAAACGGGACCTGAGCGAGGGCAGCACCCTCTACGCCCAGGGGGGCATCTCGGCGGTGCTTGACGCCAAGGACTCCCTGTCCTCCCACGTTGAAGACACCCTGGACGCCGGCGCCGGGCTCTGCGATCCCAAACAGGTGCGACTGGTGGTGGAGCATGGCCCGGACTGTATCCGCTGGCTGTTCGATCAGGGCGTCGCCTTCACCCGGGATGACAGCGCCACCGATGCCGGGGGCTATCATCTCACCCGGGAAGGGGGGCATAGCCATCGCCGCGTCGTCCACGCCGCGGACGCCACGGGCAAGGAAGTGGAGACCACCCTCGAGGGGCGGGCCCGCGCCCGGGACAACATCCAGCTCTTCGAGCGCCATATCGCCGTTGATCTGCTTAGCGCGCGCAAGTTGGGCCTCAAGTTCGACCGCTGTCTGGGCGCCTATGTCCTCGACCAGGCCAGCGGCGAGGTCAAGACCCTGCTCGCCCGCTTCGTGGTCGTTGCCACCGGCGGGGCCAGCAAGGTCTACCTCTATACCAGTAACCCGGACGTCTCCACTGGGGATGGCATCGCCATGGCCTGGCGCGCCGGGTGCCGGGTGGCCAACATGGAGTTCATGCAGTTTCACCCCACCTGCCTCTATCACCCTCAGGCACGTACCTTTTTGATTACCGAGGCCCTGCGCGGTGAGGGGGGGCGCCTGCTGCTGCCCAACGGCGACCGTTTCATGCCCCGCTTCGATGAGCGCGCCGAACTCGCCCCCCGCGATATCGTCGCCCGGGCCATCGACCACGAGATGAAGCGCCTGGGCGCCGAGTGCGTCTACCTGGATATCTCCCACCGGCCGGCGGACTTCATCCTCGAACATTTCCCCACCATCCACGCCAAGTGTCTGGAGTATGGTATCGACATCACCCGCGCGCCCATCCCGGTGGTCCCCGCCGCCCACTACACCTGCGGCGGCGTGGTCACCGATGACTGGGCGCGCGCCGATCTGCCCGGCCTCTACGCCATCGGTGAGGTCGCCTATACCGGCCTGCATGGCGCCAACCGCATGGCCAGCAACTCACTGCTGGAATGCCTGGTCTTCGCCGCCCGGGCGGCCGACGATATCCAGGCGCAACTCGCCAGCGCCCCGACCCCGCCGGAGGTGCCCGCCTGGGACGCGAGCCGGGTGGTCGGACCGGACGAACAGGTGGTGGTCGCCCACAACTGGGAGGAACTGCGACGCTTCATGTGGGACTACGTCGGCATCGTCCGCACCAACAAGCGTCTGCAACGGGCCAAGCGCCGCATCGACCTGCTCCGCCAGGAGATCATCGAGTATTACAGCAATTTCCAGGTCAGCAACGACCTGCTGGAACTGCGCAACCTGGTGGAGGTGGCCGATCTCATCGTCCAGTGCGCCCAACGTCGCCATGAAAGCCGTGGCCTGCACTACACCCTGACACCCTGGACTTCCCCTTTAAGGATGACGCCCAACGGCAACCGACGATCCTGTTTCCGGACAGCTACCGGCCCCGCCAGGACGGATGATGGGTTGGCGATAGCCACCCGCCAGGAGCCACCGGCGAGGCGACTCGAAAGGGGGCCACCGGCGGGGCGACCTGAATGCGGGCCTCGCGCCGGCCGCCAGCCAGCGACCCCTGGCCAGCAAAAGCCTTTTTGATGCCCGCATGAACGTCCTTTATCATGCGCACCTTTCCTGCCTGGCGTGATTTCCGGCTGCGGATCACCGCCTTCTACCCGCAGTACACCGAGGGAGATTCATCATGACCGACTATGTCCGCTGGCTTCGCGACCTTCGCATGGACGACGTGCCCATCGTGGGCGGCAAGAACGCCTCGCTTGGCGAAATGATCCATCACCTGGC
>JAGVUH010000194.1 GCA_019136395.1 Gammaproteobacteria bacterium | reverse complement strand
GCGGCTCACCCGGTATTGCGCAGTCCGGAGGCGATGCCGTTGATGGTCAGGTGGATGGCGTTGGCGAGGCGCTCGTCGGTTTCCCCCGCCCGGTAGCGTTTCAGCAGTTCGACCTGCAGGTGATTGAGGGGGTCCATGTAGGGTGCCCGCAGCTTGAGCAACTGACTGAGCAGGGGATTGTCCGCCAGCAGTTCTTCATGTTCCAGAATGGCGAGCAGATGCTGGCGGGTCAGCCGCCATTCGTCGCGGATCTGGCCGAAGATGCGCTGGCGGAGGTCACGGTCCTCGACCAGTTCGGCATAGCGCGAGGCGATGGCCAGGTCGGTCTTGGCCAGGACCATGTCCATATTGGACAGCAGGCTGCGGAAGAAGGGCCAGGAGCGGACCATGTCGCGCAGGGTCGCCAGGCCCTCCGGGTCTTTGCGCAGGAAGCCCGTCACCGCGCTGCCAAAACCGTACCAGCCGGGCAGCATCAGGCGGCACTGGGCCCAGGAGAAGACCCAGGGGATGGCGCGCAGGTCCTCGATGCGGTCGCTGGCCTTGCGCGCGGCGGGGCGGCTGCCGATGTTGAGGGCGGCGATCTCGGCGATCACCGTCGCCTGGCGAAAGAAGGTGGTGAAGCCCGGGGTCTCGTAGACCAGGGCCCGGTAGGCGGCGAAGGCGCGGGAGGACAGGTCCTCCAGGGCGGCCGAGAAGCGCGCGGGCAGCGCCGCGTCCGTTGCCGTCCGGGCCAGGCTGGCCTCCAGGGTGGCGGCGAGCAGCACCTCCAGGTTCAGGCGCCCGCGTTCGGGGTTGCCGTACTTGGTCGAGATGACCTCGCCCTGCTCGGTGAGGCGGAGCTGGCCGGCCAGGGCCCCCGCCGGCTGGGCCTGGATGGCGTGATAGGTGGGCCCGCCGCCGCGGCCGATGGAGCCGCCGCGACCATGAAAGAGGCGCAGCCCGATGCCGTGGGCGCGGCAGACCTCGGCCAGGGCGATCTCCGCCTGGTAGAGCTCCCAGGCCGAGGTGAGGAAACCGCCATCCTTGTTGCTGTCCGAATAGCCGAGCATGACCTCCTGTTCGTTGCCCCGGCTCGCCAGCAGTTGGCGATAGACTGGCAGGCCGAGGAGGGCGTCCATGATGTCCGCCCCCTGCCGCAGATCGACGATGGTCTCGAACAGGGGGATGATGTTGAGGTCGAGCTGGGGCTGGTCGCCCGGCCGCAGCAGGCCGGCCTCCTTGAGCAGTACCGCCACCTCCAGGACGTCCGAGACGCCGTCGGTCTTGGAAATGATGTAATTCGGCAGGGCGGCGGCGCCGTAACGGGCGCGCAATTCGCGCACGCTGAAAAAGATCGCCAATTCCCCGCGGGTCTCGTCGCCATAGCTCAGGTAGGGCGAATAGAGGGGGCGGGGGCTGGCGATCTCGGCGCTGAGCAGGGCAATACGTTGGTTTTCGCTCAGGCTCGGGTAATCGCCGCAGCGGCCCACCCGGGCGAGCAGCTCGGCGACGCAGCGGGCATGGACCTCGGAGTTCTGGCGCAGATCGATGGGGGCCAGATGGAAGCCGAAGACCTGCACCGCCCGGCGCAGGCGGCGCAGATGACCGCCGGCCAGGGCGGCGCTGCCGCCTTGTCGCAGCGAGGCCGCCATGATATCGAGATCCGCGTGCAGGTCCGCGGGCGTCACGTAGGGTGCCGCCTGGCCCAGTTCGCGCCGCGCGGGCGGCGGGTGGCCCAGGGCACGGTTGGTGGCCGCCAGCCGGGCGTAGATGCCGGTCAGTGCCCGGCGATAGGGCTCGTCGACACGCTGGGGGGATTGGTCGGGCGTGCGGTCGGCCAGGTCGCGCAGCGCCGGGGTGATCGTCACCAGCTGTTCCGACAGGGGCAGATCCTCGCCCAGTTGGTTGACCGCTTCCAGATAATGACTGAGGGCGGCAGCGGATTGCCGGCGCAGGGCCTCCGTCAGGATGGCGGCGGTGACGTAGGGATTGCCATCGCGATCGCCGCCAATCCAGGTGCCGATACGCATAAAGGCGGGCAAGTGCCAGGAGCGCGCCGGATAGCGGTGTTGCAGTTCCTGGGTCAACTGGACGTAGAGGCGTGGCAGCTCATGGAGAAAGGTCTCCTGGAAGTAGTGGATGCCGTTGCTGACCTCGTCCACCACCTTGAGCCGCACCGGCCTGAGCATGCGCGACTGCCACAGGGTCAGCATGGCGATGGCGAGGGCCTCTTCGTTGTCGGCCTGTTCCGCCGGGGTCAGGTTCAGCCGCTCGCGCCGCTCGAGCAGGCGACTGATCTCATGGTGATAGTGGATCAGGCTATGGCGCTGGACCTCGGTGGGGTGGGCGGTCAGTACCGGCGAGATCAGGGCCTGGTCGAAGAAGTCGGCCAGCCGGTCCGGCGCGACCTGGGTCGCCGCCAGGCGGTCGAGGGCGAAAGCCAGGCGGCCCGGACCCGCGGGCGTCCCCGCCCGTTCCTGGGCGCGCCGCTGCCGACTCAGGTGCTGGTCCTCGGCGATGTTGGTCAGTTGCAGAAAGTAGCTGAAGGCACGGACGACAACCCGGGTCTGGTCGTGGGGGAGGGGATCGAGCAGGGCGGCCAGTTCGGCGCGGGCGGCGGGGTCGTTGTCGCGGGCGAAACGCACCGCCCGTTGGCGCACCTGTTCCACCAGGTCGAAGATGACCCCGCCCTCCAGCTCACGGAGGGTAGCGCCCAGGATGCGGCCGAGGAGACGGATATCCTGGCGCAGGGGCTCCAGGTTGCTGGCATCGGCGCTGGCATCGGGGTGGCCAGGATCGGGCTGGCCAGGATCAGGGTGGCTGGTGGTGTCCTGGCGGCTGGCCAGGTTGCTGGTGTCCGGGGTTGGGGATGGCATGGCGGGTTCTCTGACCGGGGAGAGGTTGATGAAGGTGTTCATGCTGCTCACCGGTCTTCCTATCCCTGAAGAACTGCGCCATGGACCGGTACCCTCAGGTTATCAGTTTGGAGGGCGACAAGATATTTACCGCGGGAGGAGCCAACCCCCCCGAGGTGCCCGCGCGGGGACGGGTAGCCGAAGGGGCGCCGGTGGGTGCCCGAGGCGGCTCAGGACCAGGCGCCGGTAGGCGGCCGGAAGCCCGCGACCGGGTAGAGCGCACGCACCAGGGCGATGACCACCCCGAGAATGCGCAGCTCCTGACCGGGGCGCGGGCGGAGGGGGCCGAAGTCCGGATGATAGGCGCATAGCCAATAGCGGCTGCCGTGCTGGCGCAGCTCCCGCAGCAGGGGCTGACCCTCGACCTCGGCCCACACCAGGTCGCCCGGCCGGGGGGGCAGGCCAAGGTGGACGGCCAGCAGGTCGCCTGCACGGATGCCGCGGTGGTGGAGGGCCCCGTCGGGTACGGTGACGAAGCGGGTGGCGGCCGGGTCGGGGACCAGGTAGCGGTTCAGGTCCAGGGTGCATTCGGCGTACTCCTCCGCCGGGGAGGGGAAGCCGGC
>JAGVUH010000352.1 GCA_019136395.1 Gammaproteobacteria bacterium | reverse complement strand
CCTCAACATGATGCCCGACATGTCCCAGGGCCAGTGGCTCCTGGTGACCCTGACGGCGGGCGTGGGCGGCAGCATGCTCTCCATCGGCTCCGCCGCCGGCGTGGCGCTGATGGGTCAGTCGAAGGGCATGTATACCTTCGCCAGTCACCTCAAATGGACCTGGGCAGTGGCCTTGGGCTACGTCGCCAGCATCCTCTGCCACATGTGGCTGAACGCGAGCATCTTCTGATCAGTGGCCCTTTCGCGGCCGGGGCGGCGAACAGGCCGCCCCGGTCCTGACTGCCTAGCGGCGGGGAGGGTCAGGCGGATGCCGGCACCCACGGGTTCGGTGGGCGGAATCAAGTTGGAAAGGCCGGGATGCTGCTGATGCGGTCTGGCCCGGGGCTGATGGTCAGGTGAATTCCCGGGCGGCTGTTGGCTCGGCCGGGTTCCGGTGGGCGGAACCTCAGGAGATGCGCCGCCGACACTCCTCGACGGGGGCGTGACTGACCATGGCCTCCAGGGCCTCCAGGTCGGTGAGCTGGATGTGCTTACGGTCCACCTTCAGCAGGCCCTCGTCATGGAAGCGGGTGAACAGCCGGCTGACGGTCTCCACGGCCAGGCCAAGGTAGTTGCCGATCTCGTGGCGGGACATGCTCAGGTAGAAATCGGTGGGGCTCAGGCCGCGCTTGCGGAAGCGCTGGGAGAGGCTGAGGAGGAAGGTGGCGAGACGTTCCTCGGCGCTCTTCTTCCCCAGCAGCAGGAGCATCTCGGTCTCGTGGGCGATCTCCTTGCTCAGCAGACGGTACATCTGGTGTTGCAGGGAGGGGATGGTGACGCTCAACTCCTCGAGGCGGCCAAAGGGCAACTCGCAGACCGCGGAGGTCTCCAGGACCTTGGCGGAACAGACGTGGGCGTCCTTGTCGATGGCGTCGAGGCCGATGATCTCCCCGGGGAGATGGAAGCCCAGGACCTGCTCCCCGCCCTCGGGGCTTTGGGCGAAGGTCTTCACGGAGCCGGTCTTGACCACGAAGAGGGAGCGGAAGCGATCGCCGCTCTGGAACAGAAAATCCCCCCGGTGGAGGGGGCGGTTGCGTCGGACGATGCTGTCCAGCCGTTCCACGTCCTCCGGCGCCAACCCCAACGGCAGACAGAGCGTCATCAGGGTGCAATTGCGGCAGGCGACCCTTATCGACTCGAAGGAGATGACCTTGCCCTCGGGCAGGGCGGTCAGGGTGGTCAGGGCTGGGGTATTCATGCTGGCCATTTTGCAGTTTCAGTTGACCCGGATCAAGTAAATCGCAGTCTGGTTAGCCGCCCTGACCGCGCCGGTTCTGGCGGTGGCGCACGTCGTTGAGGGGAGGCGGGGATTTTGATAGCCTGCCCCGGTTTTGCGGGACTCTCCCTAAGCCCCCTCTCCAGCCCTGGCCCTCACCCCTCTTCATGACCAAATACATCTTCATCACGGGCGGCGTCGTTTCCTCGCTTGGCAAGGGTATTGCCTCCGCGTCCCTGGCGGCCCTGCTGGAAGCGCGCGGGCTGCGGGTCACCATGATCAAGCTCGACCCCTACATCAATGTCGACCCCGGGACCATGAGCCCCTTCCAGCACGGGGAGGTTTACGTCACCGACGACGGGGCCGAGACCGACCTGGACCTGGGCCACTACGAACGCTTCCTGCGCACCCGCATGGGGCGGGACAACAACTTCACCACCGGGCAGATCTACGAGAGCGTCATCCGCAAGGAGCGCCGCGGCGACTATCTGGGGGGCACCGTCCAGGTCATTCCCCACATCACCGACGAGATCAAGGCCAGCATCCGTCGCGGCGCGGATTCAGCCGACATCGCCATGGTGGAGATCGGCGGCACCGTGGGCGATATCGAATCCCTGCCCTTCCTGGAGGCCATCCGCCAGATGCGGGTGGAGGAGGGGCGCGAGAACGCCCTTTTCATGCACCTGACCCTGGTGCCCTACATCAAGACCTCCGGCGAGATCAAGACCAAGCCCACCCAGCACTCGGTCAAGGAGTTGAGGTCCATCGGCATCCAGCCCGACGTCCTGGTGTGTCGGGCGGAGCAGGACATCCCCAAGGCGGAGCGGCGCAAGATCGCCCTCTTCACCAACGTGCCGGAGGACGCCGTCATCTCCTGCGTCGACGCCGACAACATCTACCGCATCCCCATGCTGCTGCACGCCCAGGGACTGGATGACCTGGTGGTGGCCCAGTTCGGCTTGCAGACCCCGCCGGCGGACCTGAACGAGTGGCAGCGGGTCCTGGACGGCTTCGACAAGCCCATCGGGGAGGTCACGGTGGGCATGGTCGGCAAGTACATGGATCTCACCGAGGCCTACAAGTCCCTGTCCGAGGCCCTGGCCCACGCCGGGGTCCAGACCCATACCCGGGTGCGGGTGCGCTACGTGGATTCCGAGCGCATCCAGCGCGAGGGCACCGACTGCCTGCTGGGGGTCGACGCCATCCTCGTCCCCGGCGGCTTCGGCGAGCGCGGCATCGAGGGCAAGATTCAGACGGTGCGCTACGCCCGCGAGCACCGCATCCCCTACCTGGGGATCTGCCTCGGCATGCAGGTGGCCGTCATCGAATACGCCCGCGACATGGCTGGCCTGGAGGGTGCCCACAGCACCGAGTTCAATCCCAAGACCCCCCATCCGGTCATAGCCCTGATCACCGAGTGGCTGACCGAGACCGGCCAGGTGGAGCGCCGCGATCAGGACACCGACCTGGGCGGTACCATGCGCCTCGGTGGCCAGAACTGCCGCCTGGAGCCCGGCAGCCTGGCGCGGGCCGTCTATGGCCAGCCCCAGGTCCGCGAGCGCCATCGCCATCGCTATGAATTCAACAGCCGTTACCTGGCCGCCCTGCAGGACGCGGGGCTGCGCTTCTCCGGCTGGTCCCTGGACGGCCGCCTGGTGGAGATGGTGGAGATCCCGGATCATCCCTGGTTCATCGCCTGCCAATTCCACCCCGAATTCACCTCGACCCCCCGCGATGGCCACCCCCTCTTCACCGGCTTCATCCGCGCCGCCATCGCTTATCACCAGGCCGCTGGTGGGGACCTGGGGGAGGGGATGGGCGGCCAGGCCGTGGCGGGCAGCAAGGGAGGGGAGGTAAGCAAGGCCCCGGGCGCCAGGTCTGATGCCAGTCAGGGGCGTCCCGCCGCCGGTGCCGGGACGGGTGAGTCCCCCGCCGCCGCTCTCCCGTCTCCCGCGGGCGGTACCGCGGGGAGACCCGCCGCGACCCGTGGGGGGGCGTGCTGATGCGCCTGCTCAACTTCGAGGTCGGGCTGGACCAGCCTCTGTTCCTCAGGGCTATCTGCGCGAACTGACCCGGGAACTGGGTATCCCCTTCATTTTCAAGTCCTCCTTCGACAAGGCCAACCGCTCCTCCATCGCCGGTTTTCGCGGTCCCGGCCTGGAGGCCGGCCTGCGCATCCTCGAAACGATCCGGGCGGGCCTGGGGGTACCGGTCCTCACCGACGTCCACGAGGACACCCCCCTGGGGGAGGTGGTTGAGGTGGTGGACGTGCTCCAGACCCCGGCCTTCCTCTGCCGCCAGACCAATTTCATCCGCGCCGTCGCCGAGATGGGCCTGCCGGTCAACATCAAGAAGGGCCAGTTCCTGGCGCCTTGGGACATGAATCGGGTGGTGGAAAAGGCCCGCGCCACCGGTAACGATCAGATCCTGGTCTGCGAACGGGGGGTGACCTTCGGCTACAACAACCTGGTCGCCGACATGCGCGCCCTGGCGGTGATGCGCGAGACCGGCTGCCCGGTGGTCTTCGACGCCACCCACTCGGTCCAATTGCCGGGGGGC
>JAGVUH010000204.1 GCA_019136395.1 Gammaproteobacteria bacterium | reverse complement strand
AGGGGATCGACCAGGGCGGCCCCCGCCGCGGCCAGTTCCGGCCAACCGGCGCGCAGAAGGATGGCGGCGGCGAGGTTCTCCTTGAGGGGGGCGGCGCTCCCCAGCCGGCGGTAGCCGCGCAGGTGCAGGGAATCGCCGGAGAGGTCCAGGCTCAGGGTCACCTGGTCCCGGTGCAGATAGGCCTGGACGCGCAGGTCCGGCGTGGCCCGATCGACGCTGGGCCGCTCCCCGCAGCGGGCCCGAAACCGGTCGACGATGGCATCCTTGACCCGCAGGGCGCCGAACTGGCTGTGACTGATGCCGTCCGCGGTGCCATCGAACTGGACGACGAAGCTGCCCCGGGGGGAGAGGTGCTCTTCCCAGGGGATGGCCGCCGCCCCGGTGTAGAGGCTGTCGCTGTCCGCGGCGGGGAAGCGGGCCAGGGGCAGGAGGACCCGGTTGGCCACCCGGGACCAGAGACAGGCGCGGTAGGCGTCCGCCAGGGGACCGGAAAAGCGGGCGCCGCCGCGGGCCTCCTTGACCCCCGCCAGGCCGAGGGCCAGCAATTCGTCGGCCAGCAGGGATTCCAGGTGCCGGGGGGCGGTGGCGAAGAAGTCAGGCATCAGGGCGGGCGAAGGACTACGGGGGGACGATGCCCGGCATCTTAAGCCTTTTTGTCCCCAGCCCTCACGCCGCGGCGCCCCGCCCATCGCGGAGAGCCCCGGCCCGCCGCCGCAGCGCTATGGCCAGGGCCGATAACGGTTATACTTTGCCGCGCTTTTCCACTCCAACCCCTGGCCCCACCTGCCTATGGACGCCGACATCCTCCGCATCATCCTCGCCGTGCTCGGCGCCCTGATCATCGCCGGGCTCTACTATTGGGAGCAGCGCCGCCGCCAGGCCCGCGAGGAGGAGCATGCCGAGGACCACGCCGACCGGGACCGGATGGCGCCCTGGGGCGAGGACTTCGACGCGGCGGCCGACGCCGATGAGGGTCCCCGGCGGGAAGGCCACCTCGGCGTCTGGGAGCGGGATGACCGGGACCTGGCGGCCGACGCGACCGTGTCGGCGGAGCGATCGCCAACCCGCCCGCCCCGGTCGCGGTCCACCCTGTCGGACCTCGACCTGGTCCGTCCCGACCCCGAATTTGCCGCGGAAGCCTTTCCTCCCGGTCCCATGCTGGTGATTCTGCATGTCGCCGCCCGCGCCGCCGAGGGCTATTTCGATGGCGCCGCCATCGTCCTCGCCGCCCGCATCGCCGGCCTGGAGCCGGGTGAACGGGAGATCTTCCACTGCAATCTGGGTGACGAACACCACACCGAGACCCTCTTCAGCATGGCCAACATGGTCAAGCCTGGCACCTTTCCCTTCGGGGCCATGGCGGACTTCACGACCCCCGGCCTGACCCTCTTCGCCCAGCTTGAAGGCCAGCCGGGCGATCCCGGCCGGCTGGAAGAGCTCCTCGGCACCGTCCACAGCCTGGCCCGCGACCTGGGTGGCGATTTGCTGGGCGAGCAGCGGCAGCCCCTGACCCCCGAGGAAGAAGAGCGGTTGCGCCGGCGGGTCATGGCCTTCGTCACCCAGCGGATGGCGGAGGAGGAGGGATGACCGCGGCGGCGGACCCCTCCGCCCGGGCGGAGGAACTGCGCCAGCTCATCCATTACCACGACTATCGCTACTATGTCCTTGATGATCCGGAGATCCCGGACGCCGAGTACGACCGCTTGCTGCGGGAGCTCCAGGCCCTGGAGGCCGCCCACCCGGAACTGATCACCCCCCACTCCCCCACCCAGCGGGTCGGGGGCCACCCCCTGGACGCCTTCGCCACGGTCGAGCACCGGGTGCCCATGCTGTCCCTGGACAACGCCATGACCGAAGAGGCCATGCGTGACTTCGATCGCCGCATGCGCAAGGAGCTGGGTCGGGAACGGGTCCGGTACGTGGCGGAACCCAAGCTGGACGGCCTGGCCATTGGCCTGACCTACGCGGCGGGGGTCCTGACCCAGGCCGCCACCCGCGGTGATGGTCAGTTTGGCGAGGACGTCACCGCCCAGGTCCGCACCATCAAGGCCATTCCCCTGCGCCTGCTGGGGGCGGGTTGGCCCCAACTGCTGGAGGTGCGGGGTGAGGTCTTCCTGCCCAAGGCCGGTTTCGCCGCCATCAACGAGCGCGCCCGGCGCGAGGGCGGCAAGGTCTTCGCCAATCCGCGCAACGCCGCCGCCGGCAGCCTGCGTCAGCTCGACCCCCGCATCACCGCCCAGCGCCCCCTGACCCTTTTCTGCTACGGTTTCGGCGCCGTGGCCGGCGGGGAACTGGCGGCGACCCAGAGCGAGAGCCTGCGCCGGCTGCGGGACTGGGGCCTGCCCATCTCCCCGGAGTTGCGGGTCCTGGAGGGGGTCGAGGCCTGCATCGCCTACCACCGCGCCCTGGGTGAACGAAGGGAGGCCCTGGATTACGACATCGATGGCGTGGTCTTCAAGCTGGACGACCTGGCGGATCAGGCGCGGCTGGGCTTCGTCGCCCGGGCCCCACGCTGGGCGGTGGCCTACAAGTTCCCGGCCCAGGAAGAGCTGACCCTGGTCGAGGCGGTGGAATTCAACGTTGGCCGGACCGGGGCCGTGACCCCGGTGGCGCGGCTCCAGCCCGTCCAGGTCGGTGGCGTCACCGTCTCCAACGCCACCCTGCACAATCTGGACGAGGTCTGGCGCAAGGACGTGCGCCCGGGGGACACCGTTTACATCCGCCGCGCCGGGGATGTCATCCCCGAGGTGGTGCGGGTCCTGCCAGAGCGCCGCCCCCCGGGGACCCACCCGGTGGCCTTGCCCACCACCTGCCCCGTCTGCGGCTCGGCGGTGACCAAGGCCCCGGGGGAGGCCGTGGCCCGCTGCACCGGCGGCCTCTATTGCCCGGCCCAGCGCAAGGAGGCCATCCTCCACTTTGCCTCCCGGCGCGCCCTGGACATCGAGGGCCTAGGGGAGGAACTGGTCGATCAACTGGTGGACAAGGGCCTGGTGGGTGATCCGGCCGATCTCTATGCCCTGCGCCATGAGCAACTGGCCAGCCTGGAACTGATGGGGGACAAGTCGGCGCGGAACCTGCTGGCGGCCCTGGAACGTAGCCGGAGCACCAGTCTGGCGCGCTTCATCCTCGCCCTGGGGATCCCCGGGGTGGGGGAGGCGACGGCCCTGGCTCTGGCGGGGCATTTTGGCGACCTGGAGCCGCTCATGGCCGCGCGCCGGGAGGATCTGGTCTTTCAGGGGGGCGTCCCCGGTCTGGGGCCCGCCAAGGCCCTGGCCCTGGCCGACTTCCTCGACGTTCCCGGCCTCAACGCCAACCTGGCCGCCGCCGTCGCCGCGCGCTTTCCGACCCTGGCGGCGCTGCGCCAGGCCGGCGTCGCGGGACTGGAGAATCGCAGACAGGTCCGGGTGTCCGGCGTGGGGGATATCCTCGCCCGGCAGATCGTCGACTTCTTCGCCCAGCCCCACAACCGGGAGGTCATCGCCAAGCTGATCGCCGCCGGCATCCACTGGGAGCGGGCCAGCGGTCGCGCCGGTGCCGGCTTGGGGGTGGCTAGCCAGGCCGATCATCCAGCCCGCGGCCTCGGCCCATCCGCTGGCGGGCAAGACCCTGGTCATCACCGGGACCCTGAGCCGGCCCCGGGAGGAGATCAAGGACCTGCTGCTCAGCCTGGGCGCCAAGGTCACCGGCAGCGTCTCCGCCCGGACCGACTTCGTCCTTGCCGGGCAGGACGCCGGTTCCAAGCTGGCCAAGGCCCAGGCCCTCGGGGTGCGGGTGATCACGGAGGCCGACCTGCCCGGCCTGCTGGCCGGTGATCAGTTGCATAATCAGCCGATTGCGACTTGACATTGATGTAAACCCACACACTCCCCTGCTGCCTGGGCGGGCATGGGAAGTACCAAACGGAGCCTTTCATGCAAGACTTGACCAAGGAACAGCAAATCCTGATGGCCATGCGCAAGACCCTGACGGCCATCATCAAGGATGTCACGCCGCCACCCGGGCTGAAGCATCCCCTCTCGGCGGCGACCATCGAGGACGTCCGCCAGTGCCTGGCCCTGATCGCCGCCCGGGAACGGGAACTGGCGGACGAGCAGGGGCGGATCACCGAAAAGCCCTACTACACGGATGAGCCGCCGACGACCCAGGTGGTCCCCATCGCCGGCCTGACCAAGGGGCGCAAGCTCAATTGACCCCCCTGACAACCAAGGCAGGTCAGACGATCGGGTGCCCCCGTGCGCGCCGTTGAAGAACTGTTGGCCATCGACCGGGCCCACGCCTGGCATCCCTACACCGCGACCCTGAACCAGGATCCCGTCTATCCGGTGCGCGCCGCCCGGGGCTGCCGGATCGAGCTCATGGACGGGCGGGAACTCATCGACGGCATGTCCTCCTGGTGGTGCGCCATCCATGGCTATAACCATCCGGTCCTCAACCAGGCCCTGCGGAACCAGTTGGCGTCCATGGCCCACGTCATGTTCGGCGGCCTGACCCACGAATCGGCGGTGGGGCTGATCGAGCGCCTGGTGGCCCTGACCCCGGCCCCGCTGCGGCACGTCTTTCTCTGCGATTCGGGCTCGGTGGCGGTGGAGGTGGCCATCAAGATGGCCCTCCAGTACCACCAGGCCCGGGGCGAGCCCGATCGTCATCGGCTGCTGACCCTTAGGTCCGGCTACCATGGCGACACCTTTGGCGCCATGTCGGTGTGCGATCCCGTCACCGGCATGCACCACCTCTTCGCCCAGGTCCTCCCCCGGCAGCTCTTCGCCCCGGCCCCCACCCCTCGCTTTGGCGAGCCCTGCCAGGACGGGGACCTGGCCGGGTTCGCGGAGCTGCTCTGGGGGCATCGCCAGGAACTGGCGGCGGTGATCCTGGAGCCCATCGTCCAGGGGGCCGGCGGCATGCGCTTTTACAGCGCGGATTACCTGCGGCGGGTGCGGGACCTGTGCGACGCCGCCGGGGTACTGCTGATCGCCGACGAGATCGCCACCGGCTTCGGCCGCAGCGGCCGTCTCTTCGCCTGTGAACACGCCGGGATCAGCCCGGACATCATGACCTTGGGCAAGGCCCTCACCGGGGGTTACCTGACCCTGGCCGCCACCCTGGCCAGCCAGGAGGTGGCCACGACCATCTCCTCGGGAACGCCGGGGGTCTTCATGCATGGCCCGACCTTCATGGGCAATCCCCTGGCCTGCGCCGTGGCCAACGCCAGCATCGACCTCCTCCTGGCCAGGGACTGGGCGGGGGAGGTGCGCGCCATCCAGGCCGGTCTGGAGGCCGGACTGGCCCCCTGCCGGGGTCTGCCCGGGGTGGCGGAGGTCCGGGTCCTGGGGGCCATCGGCGTGGTGGAATTGAACCGGCCGGTGGTCATGCGCGACATCCAGCGCCGCCTGGTGGAAATGGGTGTGTGGCTGCGGCCCTTTGGCCGGCTGGTCTATCTGATGCCCCCCTTCGTGATCGAGGCACCGGACCTGGCGCGACTGTGTGCCGCCACCGTCGCCGTGGTCGAGGAACTGGCCCGGGGCTGAGTCCTCAGTACCCCTGGTAATACCAGCGGTTGTTCCAGCCCGGCAGGGGTGGGTAGGCGAGGGGGGCGTCGCCGCCCGGCGCAACCGGGCCCGATGCCTCGGGCGCCGGCGGATGACCAGGGTTGGCGGGATTAGGGGGACTGGGAGGATTGGGGGGCGGCGGGGAAATTTGCCAGGGGCCCTGGTTGAGAAAGTGCTCCCGGTCCCGTTCGATATGGTCCAGCAGGGCCTCGCGGCGGCGCTGGTGCTCCTGCTGGCGGGCC
>JAGVUH010000676.1 GCA_019136395.1 Gammaproteobacteria bacterium | reverse complement strand
GCCTGGGTGGGGGGTGGGAAGAAACCGAGGGCCATGCTGGGTTTCCGATTGTTGTTACTTTAATCGGATTATAGGACCGGCATGAGACAGTGGCTGACCAAATCGCAAGCGCTGGAACGGCAGTAATTGGTGTGGATATTGCTTTACAAGAGCCACCCGGACCGACAAAAGTTTCCTCAGCTCCGGCGGGGGTTATGCCCGGGTATGGAGCGGCTGGATTGGTCAATAACCCCACCAGCAGGAGCTGGTAGCGACTTCAGAGCACCCGAGAACCCCCTCCGTAGCGGCCACCAGCCTTGTAATGGCGGGTGTGTGTATTGCCCTATTGCGGCTATATCGGCTGCTCCCAGGAGTTGAGATGGGGATCAGGGTTGCTCGCCGTGCAGGGTGCGGTTGCCGGTCATGCCACGCACCTGCCAGCCAGCGTCGTCACCGCTCCGATGAGGGCAGTCATAAAAAATTTATGGGCAAATGTCGGAATTCATGTCTGTTATTGAGCAGGGGGTTTGCGCATACTCGATCGCACGGAAGCTGTCCCGGAAAGCCAGCGTAGCCGTGCTATCGGTCTCTGACCTGACTCGGGTGTCCGGTTTTTTGGTACGCCAGGCGCAAGGATGGTTGTAAACACTAGGAACCTGTCCTGTCAGCAGACGGGATGGTGGTAGACCCGCCGTGATGGTTGGCGAGGAAGTCGTCGCCCTTGGGCGGCAGCACCGCGACCGTCTAACTCCTCAGGGTGGTAGGGGGAACCCTCATGCAAGCGAGTACCGCTCCATTAACCCAGCCGCAGCAAGATCCGCCCGCAGGCAAGGGTCCTGAGCACCCGCCCCGCTATTGGCCGGCGTGGGTCCTCTCCGGCGTGGCCCTTAGCTTTCTGGTCCTGCAACTCGGGTGGTTACCCGCCACCGCCAGCATCGACTTCTTCGCCCTCCTCTCCGAGGCCAGCATTTGCCTGATCCCGCTGCTGGGCCTCTTCGTCGTCCAGCATCTGCGTCACACCCCGCGCGTCTATTGGCCGATATTCGTGGGCCTGTCCTTGCTGCTCCTCAGTCATCTCGCGGATGCCCTGGATGAAGTGCGCGTCCAGCCAAAGCGGGTGGGCATCCTGGTCGAGGATGGCATGGCTTTCCTGGGCTATGGCCTCCTAGTCGGGGGACTGGTGGGATGGGTGCGTTTCAATCAGCGGATCTTGCACGAAATCCGCGCCCTGAAGGAGGATCTGGAGCAGCGCGTCGCCCAACGCACCGCCACGCTGGAGGCAGAGATGGCCAAGCGCCAGCGGACCAAGGAGCGCCTACGGGCCAGCGAACGGCGCTATCGCGAGCTGAATGCGGTGCTGGAACAGCGGGTGGAGGAGCGCACCGCCGAGGTCCATGCCGCGAACACCCGGCTACGGGAACAGGATGAGAGCCTGCATTTCATCCTGGAGGGGAGTCGGCTGGGGACCTGGGATTGGCAACTGGGCAGCGGTGAAGTGCAACGCCTACTGGGCCGAGATGCTGGGGTTTACCCCCCAGCAGGTTGATGACGCCACGGCCACGGGCTGGCTCGACTTGATCCACCCCGACGACCGGGAGCGCGTCGCGCAAGCCTTTGACGATCACCTGGCCGGCCGGACCCTGGTGCACGAGGTCGAGTACCGCATGCGCACCCGGCAGGGGGGATATCGGTGGATTCTGGATCGGGGGCGTATCGTCAGCCGGGACGCAGCGGGACACCCCCTGCGCATGTCCGGGACGCACGCGGATGTCACCCACTTACGGCAAGCGCAGCACGCCTTGGAGCAAATGTTTCTGCGCTTCAATACGATCCTGGATGCCATGGAGGCCCAGATCTACCTGGCGGACATGACAACCTATGAAGTGCTGTTCATGAACCAGTCCGCCATCAAAGGCTTTAGCCAGGGCGAGGGTCAACCCTGTTACCGGGTGATGCAAGGCTTGGATGCCCCCTGTCCCTTTTGTACCAATGACCGCCTGGTGACGGCCGAGGGCCGCCCCAGCGGCGTCTATGCCTGGGAAGCCCAGAACCAGATTAACCAACGCTGGTACGACCTGCGGGATTGTGCCGTGGTCTGGACCGATGGCCGGCTGGTGCGCATGGCGGTCGCCACCGACATTACCGAGCGCAAGCACATGGAGCTACGCCTGCGCCAGAGCGAGGAGGAATTGCGGCAAGCGCGCGATGCCGCCGAGAGTGTCAATCAGGCGTTGCAGGTCGCCAACACCGAGTTGAGCCGCCTGGCCACCACCGATCCGCTCACGGGGACCTGGAACCGTCGCCACTTTGAGGAGGCCGCGGTCCTGGAAGCCGAGCGCGCCCAGCGCTATGCGGTGCCCTTGTCGCTGCTGTTGTTCGATGTCGACCACTTCAAGGCGATCAATGACCACTACGGCCATCAGGTGGGTGACCAGGTTCTCGTGACGCTGGCTGACGCGGTGCGGGCGCACTTGCGCGCCATGGACCTGTTGGCCCGGTGGGGGGGAGAGGAGTTTGTCATCTTGCTCCCGCATTGCAGCACGGCGGAGGCGGTCAGGGTGGCCGATAAACTCCGCCTCCTGGTCGCCGAGCTACCCTTCCCCGTCGTCGGTCAGGTCACCGTCAGCTTGGGCGCGGGCGAATTGGGGCCTGAGGAAACCCTCGATGCCTGGCTCAATCGGGTGGATGATGCCCTCTATGCGGCCAAGGCCGGGGGGCGCAATCGCGTGTGCCTGGGGTAAGCCCCGAGGGCGGACTTGCCTTTGCCGGGTGGGGCGGGGTGAAATGGCAGGCTCTGCGACTTACCAGTTCGGACCATGAACCTCCATCAAGCCAGCTTGACCCTCGCCACCCGTGGTCGCGGTCCCCTTGATATCAGTAGTCGGGTGGCAGCCCTCGTGCGGGACTCGGGCCTGGAGACCGGCCTGTGCCAGATCTTCTGCCAACACACCAGCGCCTCCCTGCTCATCACCGAAAACGCTGATCCCCGGGTGCTTGAGGATCTGGAGGGCTATTTCATTCGCCAGATGCCCGATGGTGACCCCCGATATACCCATGACGATGAGGGGCCGGATGATATGTCCGCCCACATTCGCACGGTCCTGACCGGGGCGAGTCTCCTGGTACCCATCCGCCACGGCCGCCTGGCTCTGGGGACCTGGCAGGGGATCTTTCTGTGGGAACATCGAAGCCGTGGCCATACCCGTACCTTGGTCGTGACCTGCATGGGCGACTGAAAGGCGCGTGTCCGCCACAGGGTTTGCTGGCCGTCATGCTTCGGCAGCGCGGGGAGGCCTTCAGCGATAGGCCACCAACACGGCGCCCAGGGTGATGAGCGCCACCCCCAGCCAGTTGGTGGTGGAGAGCCGTTCTCCGAGAAAGATCACGCCAAAGATCGCCACAAGCACCACGGAGAGCTTGTCGATTGGGGCCACCTGAGATGCCTGGCCCAGCTTCAGGGCGCGAAAGTAACAGAGCCAGGAACCGCCAGTG
>JAGVUH010000580.1 GCA_019136395.1 Gammaproteobacteria bacterium | reverse complement strand
GCGCGCATCGCGGCGGCAACCGTGGAGGAGATCGAGACCTGGGGCGATCGCGTCCTGGAAGCCCGCACCCTGGACGAGGTGTTCCGCCCCTGATGCCTACCCGCCTGCATGTGGCGCCCGCCGGTGTGCCACCAGCCGGCATGTGGCACCCGCCGGCATCGCGGCAACCTCCAGCGCCGGTCGGCATGCTCCACCGCAGGCGCGGTGGTAAATCCCCGCCACCCCACCCCTAGCTTGAGGGCCCGCGCATGAGCGCCCCGGATCCCGCCCGCTGTCCCCACTGCTTCGGCGCCACCCGGGTCACTCCCTGCCCGCACTGCGGTTGGCAACCGGGCCAGGACAATCCACCGCCCGCTCTCACCCTGGGCCGGATATTGGACGGGCGCTACCGCATCGGTCGAGTCCTGGGCCACGGCGGCTTCGGCATCACCTACCTCGCCTGGGATGACAACCTCCACCTGCGGCTGGCCATCAAGGAATACCTGCCCCGCGACAGCGCCACGCGCGCCCCGGACGGCGTCAGCCTGGCTATCTTCTCGGGACCCGCCGGCGAGCAGTTCGCCTATGGCCTCGATCGCTTCCTGGAAGAGGCCCGGGCCTTGGCCCACTTCGACCAGCATCCGGGCATCGTCACCGTCAAAAACTTCTTCCGCGCCTATGGCACCGGCTACTGCGTCATGGACTACGTGGACGGGATCACCCTACGCCACTACCTGGACCAGCAACCGGGCGGCCGGATCGGCGTCGCTGACGCCCTCAAACTCCTCATGCCCGTCATGGACGCCCTCCGGGCGGTGCATAAAGAGGGCCTCCTGCACCGCGACCTGGCCCCGGATAACATTTATCTGACCGCGGATGGGCGCATCAAGCTCCTCGACTTCGGCGCCGCCCGCTTTGCAGCCAGCGAGCACAGCAAGAGCCTCTCCATCATCCTCAAACCCGGCTACGCCCCGGAAGAGCAGTACCGCAGTAAAGGCAAACAAGGACCCTGGACCGACGTCTATGGCCTGGCGGCCACTTTCTACCGGGCTATTACGGGGACCGTCCCCCCGGAGGCCCTGGATCGTACGGAAGAAGACGAACTCCTCCCGCCATCTAAACAAGGCATCGCCATCCCGCCTCACCAGGAAGCGGTATTACTCAAGGCGCTGGCGATCAAGGCGCCCTCGCGGTATCAGAGCATCAGCGAATTCCAGCAGGCGTGGCGAACGGCGGCCCTGCCGGTGTCCAATCCCCTCGCTGATGCTGGCGCGGTGGAGTCAACACCGGCGCCAGTGATCCCAGCCCCAGAGGCTGCGAACGGGGGAAAATCCGGTCTCATCTTGGTTTTCATCGGAGTCATGATCCTTATGGCCGTGACGGGCATCGGCCTATGGGCAGAAAGACCCGAGCCCGCGCCCCCCATGGTGGCGGCAACCCCGCCCAAACCTGCCCAAACAGATCCCGCGCCCGCCGAGCCCATCATGGCTCCGCCAGCCCCGATGGTCACCCTATCCCCCGTGGCCCCGGACACCCCCACATCGCCAATGACAACCGTGGCACCAGCAGTACCCGCCGCACCCTCAGACCCGGCAGCACCAGCATCAGCCACTGCACCCGCCGTGGGCGGGGAGGCGGGCGAGCCGGCAATTCCCAAACCGCCGGCAAAGCCAGGGGGTAAATCGCCCATTTACTTTGCCGCAGAAGTGGCGCCCACGGCTAACGCCCCCTCGGAAGCGCCCCTCTGCTATAAGTTCATGGTCGATGGACCGGAAGAGCAATTGCGAAAACTCAAGACCAAGTATCCGAACCTGTATGACGATCAAATTCTCACCAACAAGGATGGGAGCAAGACTCTCCAGGCTAAACGCCAGGATGAGACAGGAAAGGTCATAACCTATTTTTATTCCACGAGTCCATCAGCTTGTAATTCATACCAGAAAAATCGCCTGGACTCGCAACAGCCATCCGGTATTGCGGAAGACCCAGGCGCATCGTCAACACTGCGGGGTTCGATGGAGGCCACTACAAGCGCCTCACACAACGATCGCTACCGGTTCTTGGGCAGGAACCAGGAAATCGTCGAAGACTTCCGCACCAATCTTCAATGGCAGCGGTGCAGCCTCGGGCAGATCTGGAATGGTGCCACCTGTGTGGGGGAGGCAACAAAATATAAGTGGGACGAGGCCCGGCTAGCAGCGCCGGCGGGTTGGCGATTGCCGACGAAGGACGAATTGGCCAGTCTGATCTATTGCAGTTCTGGCGAGCCCGCCTACTGGAAGCCTACACCTGGATTGTGCAAAGGCGCGTACGTAAAGCCGACGCTGTGGAGCGCGGTCTTTGCGAATACGCCTGCGAGTTTGTTTTGGTCGTCCTCGCCCTATGCCAGCAGTTCCAGCCATGCGTGGGGTGTCTCCTTCAGCAATGGCTACGTCGGCGACGACAGTAAGTCCGATAGCTGCTATGTGCGGTTCGTGCGCGACCCGCTGCGGGGATCAAAGGAGGCTACTACAAACGCCTCACAAAACGAGCGCTACCAGTTCTTGGGCAGGGACCAGGAAATCGTCGAAGACACCCGCACCAAGCTGCAATGGCAGCGATGCACCCTTGGACAAACCTGGAATGGCGCCACCTGTGTGGGAGAGGCAACAAAATATGAGTGGTGGGATGAGGCCCGCCTAACTGCGTCGGCGGGTTGGCGGTTGCCGACGAAGGACGAATTGTCCAGCCTAGTCTATTGTGGTTCTGGTGAGCCCGCCAACTGGAAGCCTTCATCTGAATGGTGCAAAGGCGCTTACGAAAAAAAGCCGACGATCTGGAGCGCGGCCTTTCCGAATACGCCTGCGGGTTTGTTCTGGTCGTCCTCGCCCTATGCCGGCGGTTACGACGGCGCGTGGAGCGTCAACTTCTTTGGTGGTAGCGTCTACGGCGGCGGTAAGTGGGGTGGCTATTACGTGCGACTCGTGCGCGGCGGGCAGTGACTTTAGCCGCGCAGCGGCACCTAGGACCTAGTTGTAGCCCGCCGCCCTAACACCAGGGAAGGAGTTCTCATGTGAATAGCGCATGGCCCCCATTCCATGACAGGATATTTCGTCTAAATGGATAAGCAGATACATTCTGATCTTTTACTCTGCTTATTCTGATGACGGTCCTGATTTGAAATATGCCAAGATTTTAACCTAAGGTGTTGGACTTGGTACTAGATTCCGCCTTCGGAAACGCCTTTGCTGTTTGACTTAATATCTTCATAAGTCGCGATCTCATTCCAGTAGGAGTGGCCATGCCCCATATCGACTTCCTGAGCGTAATAGAGACGTTCGTATGGCTCGCCCTTGTGCGCGAAGTGACAGAAAACATGAGGAAAGTTATCGTACTCATCGCCATCGACGTTCATTGACAGGCGTAGTCTAGAATCAAATGCAACACCTCTACATTTATAGGTGTTGTGATGACCAAGCACTTTGAACAACTGTCGGCCGAAGAACGGGCGACGATCATGGTGATGGCCCAGGA
>JAGVUH010000046.1 GCA_019136395.1 Gammaproteobacteria bacterium | reverse complement strand
GCTCTACGACCTGCCCCGGGACCTGGCGGCCCTGTCACCCGAGGAACTGATCGCGGCCGTGCAGGATGCCGGCCTGGTGGGCCTGGGCGGCGCCGCCTTCCCCAGCCACGTCAAGATGAGACCGCCGGAGGGTCGCCACATCCACACCCTGGTGGTCAACGGCTGCGAGTGCGAGCCCTACCTGACCTGCGACCATCGCCTCATGCTGGAACGGCCGGACAGCATCATGGCCGGCATCCGCATCGCCCTGCGGGCCACCGGGGCCGAGCGGGCGGTGATCGGCGTCGAGGACAACAAGCCCGACGCCGTGGCCCGGCTGCGCGAGCGCATCCCCGCCGACCTGCCGGTAACCGTCGAGGCGGTGGAAACCAAGTATCCCCAAGGCGCGGAGAAGATGCTCATCAAGAGCCTCTTCAACCGGGAGGTCCCGGCGGGCGGCCTGACCCTGGACCTGGGCATCGCCGTCTACAACGTCGGCACCCTGGCGCAGATGGGCGACCTCCTCCCCCGCGGCCGGGGACTCATCGAACGGGTGGTGACCGTCAGCGGCCCCGCCGTCTTCCGTCCCGGCAACTATCTGGTCCCCCTCGGCACCCCCCTGCGCTTCCTGCTGGAGCAGACGGGGATGAGCGAGCAGGCCGGCGAGGTCATCCTCGGCGGCCCCATGATGGGCATGTCCGTGGCCTCCCTGGACGTGCCGGTGACCAAGGCCGTCTCGGGCGTGGTGGTCCTGGAGGCCCAGGACCCGGACCTGGCCCAACGCCAGGTGCTGCCCTGCATCAAGTGCGCCGCCTGCCTGCAGGCCTGCCCGGTCAAGCTCAACCCCTCTATGCTGGGTGAACTGGCCCAGCATCGGGAATACGGGCGGATGGCGAGCGAGTACCACCTGGACCAGTGCTTCCCCCCTGACCCAGTACTTCCGCATCGCCAAGGCCATCAACCGGGAACACCCGCCAAAGCCGCATTGACGACCGATCGGGGCAACTTCAGGGCCCGGCGGACCAAGGGGCAGGACGGAGAGGAAGTTCCTGGCCTGTGCCGGCGCCACCGGAAAGAGGCATTGCGCAACTTATTGGCCTCACTGGCAAACCTTGGCCTATGCCGGCGCCACCCGGTCAATGATGTTGCCCATACGCCCCCTTAACCCGGCTGCCACCACTCGCAACACCCGCTAAATCCTTACCCTATCCCAGCCAACGAGCCACGCCATGTCGCGACCCATCGAGATCCGCACCTCCCCGCACCTGAAGCGGGCGCGCACCGTGCCGCAGATCATGCAGGGCGTGGTCTGGGCCCTGCTGCCCATCTGCGCCTTCGCGGTCTTCCAGTTCGGCCTCAGCGCCCTGCTGCTGCTGGTCACCACCACGGCGGTGGCCATGGGCACCGAGTACCTCTTCGCCCGCCGTCGCCCTGGGCAAGTCCCTGTTCGGCGGCCTGGGCTTCAACGTCATGAACGCCGCCCTGGTGGGACGGGCCTTCGCCCAGGCGGCCTTCCCGGTGGCCATCACCACCTGGACGCCGGCCTTCGCCCCCGGCCGCTTCTGGGAGCTGATCCCCTCGACCCTCACCCTGCCCTTCCTGCAGCCCGTGCCGGTGAAGGACTGGATCGCCGGGCTGAACATCGACGGCTTCACCGGCGCCACGCCCCTGGCCCTGCAGAAATTCCAGCAGATCGAGGTGAGCAGCCTGGACCTCTTCACCGGCATGGTCACCGGCTCCGCCGGGGAGACCTCGGCGCTGCTGATCCTGATCTGCGGCCTCTGGCTGGCCTATCAGCGCATGCTGGACTGGAAGATCCCGGTGGGGGTCATGCTCGGCGCCGTCCTGGTCGCCCTGCCCCTCTGGCTGCTAGACGGCAGCGTTTACCCCACGCCCTGGTTCGTGCTCTTCTCCGGGGGCCTGATGCTGGGGGCCTGGTTCATGGCCAGCGACATGGTCGGCTCGCCGGTCACCCCCTGGGGAGCCCTGGCCTATGGCCTCTTCATCGGCATCCTGACCGTGGTCATCCGCCTCTTCGGTGGCCTCACCGAGGGCATCATGTACGCCATCCTCCTGGCCAACGCCGCCGCCCCCCTGATCTCGGCGGTGACCCAGCCGCGGGTCTATGGCGTCAAGCGGGAGGGGCGCTCATGAGCGCGACCCTTCCCGTTCAGACCGGCACATCAGCTCCGGCAGCGTCTACGGCGCTATCTCCAAGCCCGATGCCTGGACATGAATACGAACAGGCACCCGAACAGGCCGTTAATCAGGGTGCAAATCAGGCTGCGAACCGGACCAGGACACCGACTACGGAACAGGCCTCGGCGCGGGTCTCGGCACGGGCCACTGAACCGGCCGTTGAGCAGGCCCCTGCCACCCCCAGCCTGGCCATGCTGCTGACCCTGGGGCTCATCGCCGCCATCTCCGGACTGCTGGTGGCGACGGCCTATGAATACACCGCCCCCATCATCGCCGAGAAGGAGCGCCTCGCCACCGAGGCGGCGGTGCTGCGCATCCTCCCCGGCGCCGTCGCCAAGCGCGATTTCGTCATCGACGCGGCGGGCCGCCTGGCCCCTGTCGACCCGGCCTCCGGCGGTGCCAATGGATCTGCCGCGGGAGGCGGCGGTCTGGTCTATGCCGGTTACGATGCCCAGGGCCAGCTCCAGGGTCTGGCCTTCACCGGCGTCGGTAGCGGCTACTCGGGTCCGGTGGAGGTCCTGTTCGCCTACGACCCCGAGCGCCAGCTCATCGTCCGCAGCAAGGTCCTCAAGTCCACCGAGACCCCGGGCTTCGGCGACAAGCTGGACACGGACCCGGCCTTTCTGAAGAACCTGGAGGCCCTGGACGCCCGCCTCGGTGCCACGGGGCAGGCCCTGGCCAACCCCATCGTCACCGTCAAGAACGGCACCAAGACCCAACCCTGGCAGATCGACGCCATCACCGGCGCCACCCTCTCCTCCCGGGCGATGGGCAAGGCGGCCAACCAGGCCGCCCAGCGCGCCGCCCCGGCGATCCAGCGCAGCCTGACGCTGCTGGCCCAACCGTCTAACTAAATCGGGAGGCATGAACCATGGCTGAAGCATCCCAACCCGCGGTGGTCGCCAAGGCGGCCGACCCCTTCAACCGCGAGGAGACCCTGACGGCGGACACCTTCCTGCGCGGCCTCTGGCAGGAGAATCCCGTCTTCGTCATGTTGCTCGGCATGTGCCCGGTGCTGGCGGTGACCAACTCCGCCATCAACGCCCTGGGGATGGGGCTGGCGACGACCTTCGTCCTCATCGGCTCCGGGGCCCTGGTGTCCCTGCTGCGCCGCTGGATACCCAAGCAGGTGCGCATCGCCAGTTACATCGTCATCATCGCCACCTTCGTCACGGTGGTGGACTACGCCATCCATGCCATCAGCCTGGAGCTATACGCCTCCCTGGGGGCCTTCATCCAGCTCATCGTCGTCAATTGCATCATCCTCGGGCGGGCCGAGGCCTATGCCTCCAAGCAACGGCTGGTGCCGACCCTGGTCAATGGCCTGGGGATGGGCCTGGGCTTCACCCTGGCCCTGTTCAGCCTGGGCTCGGTGCGGGAGATCCTCGGCAACGGCACCCTGTTCGGCGTCGCCCTCTTCGGCGACAGCTTCCAGCCCTGGCTGGTGATGATCCTGCCCCCCGGGGGCTTCTTCGTCCTCGGCGCCTGGCTGCTGCTCTTCGCCTGGCTCAAGCAGCGCCGCGAGCGCCGCCTCCTCGACACCGCCGGAGCCGCCGCCCATGGCTAACCCCTCCCTGCCCCTGATCTTTCTCGACGCCGCGGTGGTCAACAACTTCGTGCTGGCCCTGTTCCTGGGCATCTGCCCCTTCCTCGGCACCTCCGCCAAGAAGGAGACGGCCCTAAACACTTCGTCATGGTCGTCAGTTCGCTCAGCGCCTACGGGGTCAACTGGCTGCTGGTGGAGCTCGAACTGGAATTCCTGCGCCTGATCTGCTTCATCGCCATCATCGCCTCGGCGGTGCAACTGGTGGAGATGTTCGTCAAGAGGCACAGCCCGGCCCTGTTCCGCTCCCTGGGCATCTTCCTGCCCCTGATCACCACCAACTGCGCCATCCTCGGCCTGGCCCTGTTTCAGACCGCCAAGGAGTACGACTTTCTCCAGAGCCTGGTCTACAGCCTGGGGGCCGGAACCGGCTTCATGCTGGCCCTGATGCTCATGGCCGGCCTGCGGGAGAAGCTGGAACTGGCCAGGCTGCCGACGGTCAGCCAGGGCGCCGCCCTGAGCCTGATGCTTGCCGGGCTCCTGTCTTTGGCCTTCATGGGCTTCGCCGGCCTGGGGGGGTCTCATGGTTAGGGCCCTCATCGCCAGCCTAATCATCTTTACCGTCCTGCTCGGCTGGGTCTGGGTGCAACAGCGCTACGCCGCCTTCGCCCGCCAGAACCCCCGGCTTGGCCCCTTCCGCGCCCCGGACGGCGGCTGCGGGGGGGGCTGCGCCTGCAAGGGCGGCCAGTGCGACGTCCCGCCGCGATGACCGCCCCTGGCATGGCCGCGAGACCCGTCAACGGCAAGGCCCCAGCGCCCCCCCGGAGCCATGCTCCCGAGAACCCTTACCCCCATCCGATAAGCCTTTACCGCACTCCATCCCGAACCCTCACCTGATTTCCGCATCCCTGAAGGAACCCGCAAAATGAGCGAACTCGAACCCCCCATCGGTCCCACGGTCGCGGCCCAGATCCTGGCATCCCGGCGCATCACCCCGGAGAAGGCGGTCGAGGTGCGCCATCTCACCTTGCGGGTGACGGACCCGGCCTTCCAGTTCATCGAGGGCCAGAGCATCGGCGTGGTGGTCCCCGGCCCCCACCCCTTCGGCAACCCTTACCACCTGCGCCGCTACTCCATCGCCAACGCCCGGCCCCGCCCCGAGGACGAGAGCCTCGACCTGGATATCCTGGTGCGGCGCTGCTTCTACATCGACGAGATCAGCGGCGAGCGTTACCCCGGCATCGCCTCCAACTTCCTCTGTGATGCCCAGCCCGGCCAGCCGATCACACTCAGCGGCCCCTATCGCAGTCCCTTCCAGATGCCCCAGAACAAGACCGCCAATCTGGTGATGATCGGCACCGGCACCGGCGTCGCCCCCTTCCGCGCCTTCGCCCAGCTCATCTACGAGCGCCGCGGCGGCTGGGACGGCCAGGTGCGCCTGTTCTATGGCGGCCGCACCGGCCTGGACCTGGCCTACGCCAACGACGAGGAGACCAACCTCGCCGACTATTACGACCAGCCCACCTTCAAGGCCTTCAAGTCCTTGGCCACCAATTCCCTAATGGCCTCCTCCGACGCCCTGCAGCGTGGCCTGCGGGAGAACCTGGACGAGGTCTGGGCACTGGTTCAGGCGCCCAACACCCATATCTTCCTCGCCGGCCTGGGCAAGATCGCCCAGGTCCTTGACAAGGTGATGAGCGAGCGCGCCGGCTCGGCCGAGGCCTGGCAGACCTTGAAGCAGGGCATGATTCAGCAGGGTCGCTGGTCGGAACTCATTTACTGAGGCATCGCCGCCAACCGAATCCCCGGGCCCGTCGGGAGCGAGGCCCAGGGCTCCGAGGAGGAAAGTCCATGAAGCCAGCTTGGTTGACCTCTTTTGCCCTCGGTTTACTCCTGTCCCTTGGCCCTCTGGCACTGGCGGCGGAGAATCCCGCCGCCGGTCAAGGGACCAGCACCGGCCCCGCCGAGGCCACCCAAACCAAAGGGACCCCTCGCCTAGCCGAGGAGGCCGACCCCTCCCCCACCCCGCCACCCAGCCAGGAAGAGGAGTTTCAGGAACTCCTTGCCGCCATCAAGATGGCCGAGCAAAACTGCGCCGCCCTCAACCGGCAGTTAAAGAAGACCGCCGATCCCGCCGCCGCCCAACAATTGCAGACCCAACGGGAAACCCTGGAGCGCCATTGGCGTGACCTGAAGCTATCCTTTTAGGAACTGGCCACCGGGGGCCTGAATGCCGTGGCCCTGGAACCCCAGGCCCAACCCGACTTCAATTGGGAGCAGGAACTGCAGGACGTCGTCCGACCTTGATCGAGGAACTTAAACAGCTCACCGGAAGGCCGCGCATCATGGACCAACTGCGCAGCGAAAGGGTGGAGTATGAAAATCGGCTTACGGTTGCCACCAAGGCCATCGAACATCTGGAACAGGCCCAGCGGGAGATCGAGAGCCCGACGGTGGACAAGGCCTTGCAGGCCCTGCTGGACCAATGGGAAGACCAGCGCGACGGCGCGGAAAGCCGCTTGCAGCGCATCACCGCCCAACTGGAGCGGCTGGATGCGCCGGCTGAAGACCCGGGCAAGGGCCTGACGGTGACCCTGGAGGAATTCGCCCGCGGCCGGGGCCTCAACCTGGCCCTGGCCCTGGGCGGCTTCATCTTTACCTGGCTGACGCTCACCACCCGCAGCCGGCTCCTCGGCCGACTGGACCGGGGCCGCCGAACCACCGCCAGCCACCTGACCCGCGCCGCCGCCCTGGTGTTCCGCATACTCACCCTGGTCCTGGGGCTGTTCGCCGCCGCCGCCATCCTTTATACCCGCGGCGACTGGCTGCTGCTGACCTTGCTGATCCTTCTGGTGCTCAGCCTGCCCCTGGGGCTGCGCCAGTCTCTGCCGCGTCACGTCAAGGACATCCGCCTGCTGCTGAACCTGGGGGGAGTCCGCGAGGGCGAACGCCTGATCTACGCCGGCATCCCCTGGGAGATCGCCACGCTCAACTACTTCACCACCCTGCGCAACCCCTGGCTGAGCGGCGGCGAATTGCGCCTGCCCCTGGACAGGCTGATCGAGCGGCAATCCAGGCCCTACGCCCCCCCAGCAACCCTGGTTTCCCAGCCGCGAGGGTGACTTCGTCTTCCTCGAAGGCGAGGTGTTCGCCAAGGTCCTGCTCCAGACCCCGGAAGTGGTGCAACTGCAAGTCGTCGGCGCCACCACCAGCTACCCGACTGCCACCTACCTTGCCAAGAACCCCCGCAACCTGTCTCTGGACAGCTTTGCCCTACCCATCACCCTGGGTCTTGACTACCGTCATCAAGGGGAAATCCTGACCACCATCGAGCCATCCCTGCGCGCCGAACTGGAAGAAGCCCTGGCATCCCAGCCCTTCCACGAGCACCTGACCACCCTGCTGGTGGAGTACAACGAAACGGCGAATTCCGACCTCAACCTGCTGATCATGGAAATGTTTTCAGGACCCGTCGCCGGGGATTACTGGACCATCCGCCGCTTACTGCAGCGGACCATGCTGGAGACCTGCAACCGCCACGGCTGGAACATCCCCTTCGAGCAGATGACGGTTCATCTTCAGCCCGTCACTCGAGATTTCGGGTTTCCTGGACCGCAAATGTCCAAGGATGGGTAATCGGTAAGGGGGCGGTCAGGTTATCTGACCAAGTCTCTCCCACACCACCCGGGATGCCTTCAAGGCCTTCAAGTCCCTTGGCCGCCAATTCCCAGATGGCCTCCTCCGACGGCCTGCGGCGGGGCCAGCGGGAGAACCTGGACAGCGCACTAACTAACTCAGCGAATTGGGCAATAGCGGGTCTTCGGTAATTACCACGCCATCTTAACAGGAATCTTCTTTCCTTAAGCCCGGGGCAAGTTGCTTAATATAATCTAGATTTAAAGCTATCCAGATTACCAGAGGAGCCAGTGCGGGCAACAAAAGGTTACCGTACAGATCCGATAAGATCAATCCATTTACCGCCCAAGATGGAAAATTCAATATTTCACGAGCCCCTGGAATTTCGGCAAGAAAATGCTTCATTATTTCTAGGCTCACACTCAAAGTAGCCACGAGCCATAAAAGGACAAGACCGATCAACCAGCGCAACCATTTTTGCCCCTCCCCGCCCGGGCTAGCCAGGACAAGCGCGGTGTAAAGTGGGAGGCAATTGCTATAGAGAAGAGTATTAACATCAAACCTCAACAACCCAACTGAACCTGATGACGAGTAGACCCGCCCTATGACAGTTAATTGATAGCCATTCTGACGAATTTCAGCAACAACAGGAGAGAATAAATTAGGCAAAGATCCATCTACGGCAAAAGCAATTGGCCAGGTAAAAATAATAGAGAAGTAATACCATATGGAGAATGTTATGGGCAGCCACACCAGCACCCTTAGGAAGAAATACAGGACCGGACGGTTATTCATTAAACGCAAATTTAGATTTATCTTTGGGGAGATATCTTAACCAGACGAGAAAGAAGATCAACACATCCAACATTATTAGGGCTTGCCAAATATATAGGTGTGCCCACTCGAACACCTTCATATTCCATTGCCCTAAGTAAAAAAGTGTTATAATTCTTATTAAATTAAGCGCCTGCACGGCAATAGATCCAAGAAATATCCCTCCCAACTTGTATTTCCAAGGGGAAGGAAAAGCAAGTATTGCCGCCACTAGGACAATGACCGCCTCCACCCCATTACAGCCCGCTTGGATAGCCACGGCAAATCCATGTCCATAATCACGTATAACCACACCCTCAGAGACAACATCGACGTCGAACAACATGATGAGCCAAGCACTGATGGCGGCAATCAATTCTGTAAAAGGCACAATTACTAAATTTTGCGCAATACTGGTCACGCTCACGACAAATAAGACGATTTGAATTGCCAGAAAAAATAAAAAAAACCTTAGCATATCAATCTCTCGATAGACCAGGGCATTATTCCACCGGCATCATTACCATACTTTATCAGCCATCAGCACCCAGGTACTACCAGGGCGCTGATGACCTTGCTAGGTCTTTAGCGACGCTTCGGTTTAGTCAACATGTATCGCGGAAAGCGCCACCCCAACCCCATCAACATCAAACTAAGCAGAATTATACCCCACTCACTAAGCGTTGGAATCGACACAGGCGCAGGCTGTGGCGGATATAACCTAATTGGGGTTGGATCGCTTCCTCCTGGAGAATTGTCATCCGTAACACCGGCGAGTTCTTCACTATCGCCTGGCGGTGTCCATTTAGCAGTTGCCTGATTTTCAAAGCTCCGCGGAACTAGGGGATTGTTAATAGTTACCTCGAAGCTGATAATTAATTCATTATCAGCCTGAGATTCGGTTTGGTTGCCCAAATCTGGACCAAAGTCGGCAATCACCCGAATTAAATTTGGAGCAAAAAAGTTGGCCCCGTCAGTACATCCGCCAGCTTGTACGCTCGTAGTCCCACGAGGGATACAGCGCAGCGTTCCGGGCCGATAGGTCATACCAGCCTGGATCGTATCCTCGATCAGTACCCCATCCGCGTTTATGGGTGAATTGTGGTCCAGAGTAATCATGGCCTTGTTCTCCAGGCTGGTAGTCCGCCCAGGGGTTTCATCATACCGGTAGATCAGGCTCAAACCAGGCTGCAGGGGTAGTTCCCCCGACACCCGTTTCAAATCATCCTGATCATCCTCACCAATGCCTAAGGGATCATCGACAAGTATGGGATTGACAAGGGCCTCGTTGCCATTGTTGGTGATCGTGAAGCACCAAGTCACATTGACAGGATCCTGGTTCTTGTTCACATAAACCAGCGGACTCTTGGACGTACCGCAACTGGCTCCGGCTTCATCGGTCAGGAACGCGGTCTTGACCAGTTGGACACCAGGGTTCGACGCCTCGATACCGAAATCGAGCCCGGTGACGCTGGCGCTGGCATCGATGTCGATCAGGATGCCGTTGTCAGGGACATCGTTCTCGCCGGTGATAACCCAGCCGGAGGGGAGACTGGCCGCGACGGGGTCGGGGTTCGTTCCAACCGCAGGTTTCGCGGTGGTAATGTAGGCCTGATAGCCCTTGCCTGCCGGCAAAATGGCCAGCCAGGTTCCGTCCTCCGCCACGGGGACCACGGCCAGGACGCTGCCCTCACCGCCGAGGATCGCGACCCTCAAGCTGTCAGACCCCGCCATCGGATCGATGCCCGGCTCATCGCCGTTCTGGATGCCATCTCCGGCAGTACCTCCACAGGTCGGGCAGTCGTTGAAGACCACGCCGCTAAGGGTCACCGTCGGGATCTGGGTAATCACCGGCCCGCCCGGGTTGTTGCTCGGATCAGGATCGGCGACATCCTCTGGCGGCAGCACCTGGGCGCTGTTGACGAAGGCCCCCGCCGCCGGCGCGGTGCCGGTCATGATCAGGGTGAGGTTGGAGCCAGCCGGGAAGTTGGGCAGCACCGTGTCGATATCGCCCTCAACGGGATTTTCGAAATCGGTGGAACCATCCGGGCAGACGGCGCCACCGGTGGCCTTGGTGCTATCGCAGTACCAACTAACGTTACTAAGCACGCTGGGGGCGCTGTCGGTGACGCTTGCGCCATCGGCCGCAGCCTCGCCGCCGTTGCTGACGACTAGGGTGTAGGTGACGGTGCCGCCACCCGCCACCGTCGCCGGGCCGGTCTTGACCAAGGCCAGGTCGGCGCTGGCGAGCAGCCCGGTCACCACCAAGGTGTCAGCGCTGCTCTGGTTGTTGGTGTCCGGGCTCTTTTCATCCGGGTCGATTACTCCCTCCGGCGCCACGATGCTGGCGGTGTTGGCGATCGTCGCACCAGCACTCGCGTTTGCGGTGCCCGTCACGGTGTAGATCAGACTGCCGCCGGCCGGGAAGGTGGCGATGGTCTCCTGAATGTCGTTTCCCTCGCGGGTGACATCGTCCGGGCAGACCGCCCCACCCACCGCCGCGCAGGTCCAGGTGACGCCAGTCAACTCGGCCGGGATGGTGTCCGTGAAGACCGCGCCGTTCGCCGCCGCATAGCCGGCGTTGGTGACGACGATGTGGTAGGTCAGGGTGCCTCCTGTCTCGACCTGCGCCGGACCGTCTCGACCTGCGCCGGACCGTACTTGAGCACCGCCAGGTCGGCCGTGGCCGGGGTGGCACCCAGCCCGGTCTCCACGTCATCGCTGTTATTGCCCGGATCGGGATCGGTCACGCCCTCCGGGGGCTCGACGGTGGCCGTATTGGTCACCGGCAGGTCGGCCGGGGTCTCGCCATCCGGGGCGGTGCCGGTGATGGTGAACGTCATGCTGGAGCCCGCCGGGAAGACGGACAGCACCGTGGCGATGGGGCCGTCAACCGGGTTTGCGGGATCAGCGGACCCGGCCGGACAGAGGGGGCCGCCCACGTCTTTCCCGCCGACTTCATTGCCGCAGGTCCATGTCATGTTGGTTAGGCCGCTCGGGTTGGCGTCGGCAAACACCGCATCGTTCGCCGCCGAGGGGCCGGCATTGGACACCGTCACGGTGTAGGTGATGCTGCCCTCCGCCGCCACAAGCACCGGGCCGTTCTTCTCGACGATCAGGTCGGCCGAGTTGGTTACCGTCGGTTCGGACCGGGCGGTATCGTCCTCGTCTTCAACCGGGGTGCCTGTTTTGTTGCCGGGGGTCGAGTCCTTATCGTCCTGATCCGCCGCCGTGACCTCCGCGACGTTCCCATACTCGCCCCTGGCCAGGACCCGCGCCTCGATCGCCAGGGTGGCGGAACTGCCGGCATCCAGATTGCCGATCGTCCACAGGCCGTTTTCGCCGTCATAGTCGGCCGCGGGGTCCGCCGAGACGAAGCGATAGCCGCTTGGAAGCTGATCGGTGACCGCGACCCCGGTGGCATTGGTGAAGCCCGCGGCGTTGGCCGCCGTGAGGGTAAAGGTCACCGTGTCGCCAACCTTGGGGTCCTCCGGGGCCACCGTCTTGGTCAGGCTCAGATCGATCTGCTCGCCGATGGTCGGCGTCAGGGTGGCACGGTCGTCCTCGGCCGGGGTGGTCGGTCCATTGTTCGGCGTCGAGTCCTTGTCCGGCTGGGCCGCCGCGGTGACCTCGGCCACGTTGGTGTAGGAGCGGGTGCTCTTGACTACGGCCTTGAAGGTCAGGTCTTTCGACGAGCCGGTTGCCAGGCTGAGACCGCTCCAGGTGAGGGTACTGCCGCTGAGGCTGCCGGAATCGCTGATCTCGGAGACATTGCCATACCCCGCCGGCAGCGCATCCTGCACCGAGACACCCGTGGCATCGGCATAGCCCGCCGCGTTGCTCAGGGTCAGGGTGAAGGTGACGGTATCGCCCACCTTCGGGCTCGCGGGAGCGACGCTCTTGGTCAGGCTCAGGTCGATCTGGGCGGTGGGCACCGGCGTGACGCTGTCCGTGTCGTCCTCCTCGTTGGCCGTGCCGTTATCGGGCGTCGAATCCTTGTCGTCCTGGTCGGCATCCGTAATCTCCGCCGCGTTCGCATAAGGCCCGCTGGGCAGGACCACCGCCTTGAAGGTCAGCGACTTGTTAGTGTTGGCGTTCACGGTCAGGCCGCTCCAGGTCACCGTGTTGGTCACCGTGTTGCCGCTGGCGCTACCGCTGTCGCTGATGTCGCTGATGGAGCCATAGCCCGCCGGCACCACGTCCTGCACCGACACGCCGGTGGCGTTGGAATAGCCGGCGGCGTTGTTCAGCGTCAGCGTAAAGGTAACGGTATCTCCCACCTTGGGTGACATCGTGCTGACGGTCTTGGTCAGGCTGAGGTCGATCTGTGGGTTGATCGTCGGCTCCGCGCTGGCGGTGTCGTCCTCGCTGGGCTTGGTAGCGCTGTTGTCCGGTTTCGAGTCATCATCGGTCTGATCGGCCGAGGTCACCTCCGCGACATTCTCATACTCACCACTGGCATTGACCCGGGCCGTGATGGTCAGCTTGGTGCTGTCGTCGGCGGCCAGGTTGCCAACCGTCCAGAGACCGGAGGCGCTGGCATAGTCGGCCGACGGATCCGCCGAGACGAAGGTATAGCCGCTCGGGAGCAGGTCGGTGACCTCGACCCCGGTGGCATCCGAGAACCCGACCGCGTTGCTCAGGGTCAGGGTAAAGGTGACCTCCTCACCCACTGTCTGAGTGGTCGGACTGACCTCCTTCGTCAGGCTCAGATCGATCAGCGGCTCGTAGCCAAAGTCGTAGCCCGCATTGGTTGGTTCGGTGCCCGGATCGTTCGTCACAGCCGTGTTGAGCTGGCCTTTGAGCACAGTCGCCGTGGTGCCCGTCGGGTCGTTCGAATCGACTTGCCGATCGGTACCCTGTTCGACCGGGCTAGCCGTGTAGCCATCCGATGCGACGGACGAGATCGAATAGCTCGGCTGACCGGCCCCTGCGCCATTGAAGCTCTCGTCCAGCAACAGGTTGCCGAAGACATAGCCGCCATCGCCGCCGCTGAGCGTCTTCAGCGTGGTGCTCCCGCCGCCCTGATAGGTCACGACCAGTTGCAAGGTCACGCCGGCAAGCCCTTCCTCGTCGCTGTCCTGAATGCCGTCGCCATTCGTGTCGGACCACACCCGGTTGCCCAGGGCCGCGCCTTGGCGGTAGTAGCCGAAGTCGATGTTGGTGTTGGCCTGTCCGGCTGTCACCTCCAATGTGAACGGATCGGACTTGCTCTCGTTGTCGGCATCTGCGGCTTGGTCGCCCAGGCTATGCCACCAGCCCTCCAGCAGATTGCGGGTATCGGTCACATGGACGCTGTAGCTGCCTGCGGGCAGCCCCGTGAAGCTGTAGTGGCCCTGACTGTCGGTGCGGGTGGAGGCGACCCTGTTGCCGTTGGCATCCCGCAACTCGATGGTCACGTTGGCGAGAAGAATGCCCTCCTCGTCATCCGCGTTCAGTTCGCCGTCGGCATCCACATCGTCGAACACGGTGCCGCCGATGGTGGCGGGGCTGGTCGCCGTGTAGGCAAAGTCCTGCAACAGGTTGAGGTTGCCTGTCTCGCTGATGTTCGACACAGTGGACTGGTCATCCGCCCCGCCATCAGGATCGATGCTGTTGGTCAGGCCAGTCCCACCGTTGGGCAGGGTCGCACGGTCGATCCTGACGACCCAGGTTGCCTGCACGTTGACATGGCCGAAGGCATAGGCGCCTTCGGCATTGGTCGTCGTCCAGGCGACGGGATTCACGAGATCGGTCGGCTCAAACAGCTCGACGCGCACTCCTTGAAGTCCCTCGCCGGAATCGGCTTTTCCGTTGCCGTTGCGGTCGAGGTAAACCAGGTCGCCGACCAGACCCGAAGAGCCGATCAGCCCAGGGATATCGGTGTAGGCGTGCATGCCATAGGCCATGTAGCCGAAGTCCATGCCAAGCTCATCCGTCGTGCCATCGACGCTGACCGCGGCCCGCTGATCGAACCTGGCATCGGGCTCCAGGCCGTTGTTGAGCACCCCAGGCAGATCCGGGTCGCTACTCGACAACGCCCAGTAGAGCAGACTCTCGGCATCGGTGACGGCGACCACGTAATCACCCGCCTGAACCCCCGGGAAGAGATAGTTCCCGGAGGCATCCGTCACGGTCGTGGCGATGACGGGTTCGCCGGCATCCCAGACGTCGTTGCCGTTGGTATCCCGCACTAGCGCGATGCCGATGCCGGGGACCCCAGTTTCGCCCGCATCCAACTGACCGTTGGCGTTCATGTCGAACCAGACGAGGTCACCAATGCTGCTGCCCTGATTCGGCTGGTACCCGAAATCGGCATTCACGTAGACATCGCCCGGGGCCAGCAGGATGGGCGTGGTGGTCTTGCCATCGGTGGAGCCGGCGCCATCGGGGTCGCCAGTCTGGGTCCAGCTCAGGCCGCTACCCGTGGGCAAGGTGGTCGTGCCCACCGTGATCGCGTAGGCACCACTCGGCAGATCGTCAAAGATGTAGTTGCCGGCCGCGTCGGTCTGCGTTGTCGCGAGGGTGGCATCATCCGCGGTGCCCAGGATGCCGTCGTCACCGGGACCGGTCAGGGTCAGGGTCACGCCGCCGATGCCCGACTCACCCGGGTTTTGCAGGCCGTCCTCGTTGGCGTCGTTCCAGACGCGGTCGCCAATGGCGCCGGTCGTGTTTGCGTCTGGGTTGGTGCTGACGGCCGGCGCAACCCAGTTGTAGCCGAAGTCGGCGGTCAGGTGTTGAACGCCGGCCGCCAGGGTCACGGCTGTCTGGTTGTCCAGCGCGCCGGCGGAGGGTTCTGCCGCGAAGTCCTCGTTATAGGTGGGCTGGAGACCCGAGGTCGGCGTCACCACGACCTGATACTCACCAGCCGGCACGCCGGTGAACAAGTAGCCGCCGTTGGTGTCGGTGTAGGTCGTCGCCACGACCGTGTCGCCGTCCTTCAACTCGACCTTGAGGTTGGCGATGCCCGGCTCGCCGGCATCCGGGATGCCGTTGCCGTTCTCGTCCAGCCAGACCCGGTTGCCGATCACGCCGGGGTTGTAGCCGGTATAGGCGCTGGCATCTGAAGCCTCGACATCTGGGCCAGAGGGTGGCGTGCCGGTTGCCGTGGCCGTGTTCTCGTAATCCGCGCCACCCGCCAGGCCGTACCCCAGACAGGTCATGGAGGCGCCGACCGCAAGCTCGGCCGCCTCATCGGGCGGACAGGAGATGGTCCCTTCCGGGGCATCAACCACCGTGACGTTCGTCAAAGCCACATCGCCAGTGTTCTCGACAATGTATTCCCAGGTGACCAGAGTGCCCGTCCGCACGGTGATCGCGCCGTCGGCGTCTTTGGCATCGTTGGTCAGCTTGGTGAGACTGAGTTGCGGATCGATCACAGTGACCGCCGCCACATCATTGGCGCTGAGGCCGCCATCGGCCGTGACCGTCGCGGTGTTGTCGAAGGAGGCCTCGACGTTTGTCTGTGAGCAGGTGTAGGAGTCGGATTCTCCCGCGGCAAGCGTCCCAATCTCCTTATCACAGTCCGACGAATTCGGGTCGTCCACGGTCACGCCGGTGAGCGCCACGTCGCCGGTATTGGTCACCGTGATAGTGAACTCGGCCGTGCCGCCCTTGTGGATGGTCTGCTCCTCGGGGGTCTTCGTGATGGAGATGCCGGGGGTGACCACATTGACTGCGGCCGAATCATTCGCCGTGACAGCGGCGCCTACGGGTGGCGTTGCGGTGACTGAGGCGGTATTGACGAAAGATGCGGTCAGCGCAGAGCTTTCGCAGCTGTATTCCACATAAGCGGCGGACGCCAAAGAGCCTAGGCCTGCGATATCCGTTTTGGTCTTGGCACAAGCGGTGGTCAACGAATCGGTTACCGCAACATTGGTAAGAGTGACATCCCCGGTGTTGGTGACCCGGATGGTGAAACTGGCCGTCCCACCGCTAGTCACCGTCTGGGTGTCGGGGGTCTTTGAGATCGTTATGGCCGGATGAACGACATCGACATCCGTGGTGTCGCTGTCGGTGACCGTGTCCCCGAACGCATTGCCGCTGGCATCGACCGGCTGGGCCTCGACATTGGCCGTGTTGGTGAAATCGGCCGTGACGTTGGTCTTAGAGCAAGTCTTAACCGTACTGCTCGCCCCCGGCGCCAGGCTGTCGATGGTGAAATTGCAGGCTGGCGTGAGTGCATCAGTGACCGCGATGTTGGTCAGGGTCAGGTTGCCGTTGTTGGTGACGGTGACCTCGAAATTGGCCGTGCCGCCGCTGCGTAGCTGCTGGGTGTCGTTGCGCGGGTCCCCATCAGCCGCGGTTTTGACGATGGTGACCGAAGGCGTCGGCGCCAGGTAGCCGAAGTCGGCGTCGGTAGTGGACGCGATCTGGTCGATCAGGTCCGTCCGGTTGTCCAGGGTGGCATCGGGATCGGCGATCTGGATCAGATTGCCGAGGGTTCCGGTGTCGATAGCGACGCGATAGCTGCCGCCGGCGGCCACGCCGGTGAAGCCATAGTTGGCATCAGCATCCGTGGTGGTCAGGCGCGCCAGTGGGAAGCCGAGGTTGTCATAGAGGACGACCTCGACACTCGCCAGGCCCTCCCCGCTGTCCGGGTCCTTCCCGCCGTCCAAATCCTTCCAAACGAAGTCGCCAATGGTGATGGGCGACTGGCCATCCACGCGCAGACCCGCGTCGATGTCGCCGTTCGCCTCGCCATCGGCCAGGGTGACGGTCACGCGGCCCGTCATCGGGTCGGGGTCGCTGTTCGTCACGCTGGCCCCCTGACCGGTCGGGCTGAAGACATAGCTGGCGTTCGGCTTGATGACCTCGACTACATAGTGGCCGGCGGCCAGGCCGTTGAACCGGTAGGCGCCGTCGGTACCGGTCAGCGTCGTCTGCAGCAGGGTCGTGCCGGTGGCGTCGTAGAGGTTGACCCGCACGCCGGGGATGCCGGGCTCGCCGGCATCCTGGACGCCGTTGCCGTCATTGGCCGGGGTTCCGGACCCGCCGTCGTACCAGACCCGATCGCCGATGCTGCCAGGGGTGCCAGAGGTCAGGGAGAGACCAGCGTCCACGTCGATCAACGCCTGACCCGCAGTCAGGGGGATGGACGCAGTCAAGCCGGTGCTCGGCGCGGCGTCGCTATCCTTGGTGTCGTCGCTGCCGGCGTCTTGCGGACTGAGCGCGTAGCCATCAGGCGCATCGAATTGCAGGACATAGTTGCCCGCCGGCAGACCCGCGAATTCATAGGAGCCGTCGGCGTCGCTGATCCGCGTCGCCACCAACGCATTGCTATTGTCGGCGTCCAGCAGACTGACGCTGACACCGCCCAGCCCAGGCTCGCCGGCATCCTGGATGCCATCGCCGTTACTGTCATACCAGAGGCGATCGCCAATGCTGGCCGGGCTCGCGTCCTCGATGTAGAAGCCTGCGTCGATGGTCAGGTTCGTGGCGCCACCCGTCAGGGTCACGGTGACCTTGTATTCCCCATTGGCCGCATCGCTGTCGAAGCCATCCTGCAGGGCGCCGCTGCCGGCATTGGTCGTGGTCCGCGTATAGGCCGCCGCGGGCTGAAACTGGACCACGTAGGTGCCATCCGCGAGATCGGTGAAGCGATACTTGCCAGAGCCATCGGTGAGGGTCTCGGCGAGCTTGGTCGTGCCGGTCGAGTCATAGAGGATGACCTTCACGCCAGCAATACCGGACTCGGCCGGATCCTGGATGCCGTCGTGATTGGTGTCGTACCAGACGTAGTCGCCGATGCTGCCGCCGGCGCGTATGCCGAAATTCAATCCCGAGCGATCAGCGCTGGCGTCGATGCCGGTGAGGACGCCGTTCGCGGGTGCTTGGACCGTATCGGCGATGTTCTCGCCGGTCACCAGCCAGCCGGCAGGCAAGAGCGCGGCGGGGGTGACGGTCTCGCCCAGGGTTGGACTCGCCGTCGTGACATAGGCCTGGTAACCGCTGCCCGGGGTAACGTCCGCGCTCCAGGTGCCGTCCGCAGCGACCGCGTTGACCGCCAGCACCTTGCCCGCGCTGTCGGTGATCACGACGTTGAGATTGCCCGGGGCCACGCCGGGTTCGGTGCCATCCTGCACCTTGCTGGCGTCCAGGTCATTGAAGACCGTGCCAGAGAGCGTGACGCCTCGCAGCAGGCCAAAGTTCGCCTCCCCGGTGCTCCCGGCCGCGACGGTCAGGGAGGCCGGATCATTGCCGGTGGTCACCAGGTAGCCCGTCGGGGGCACCACGTCCGCCTGATAGCTGCCGGGGGATATATTCGGGAAGGCGTAGTTGCCGAGCGCGTCGGTGTACTCCGTCGCGACGATGGCTCCATCACCATCGCGCAGGATCACCTGGACGCCGATCATGCCGGCCTCGGCGCCGTTGACGGCCTGATTGTCGTCGGCGTCGTTCCAGACATTGCCGGCGATGCTCGCCAGGCTGTCTTCCGTCGACACATAGCCGGTGTTCTTGGTCGCGCTACCGCCAATGGGAACCGAGACGGTGGCGGGATCGGTGCCATCGTCCCCGGTCGAGGTCGTCAGGACCAGGTCCGGCGGGACCGTGCCGTTCTGGACATCCACCAGGGTGTTACCCGCGGGCACGATCCTGCTGTAGTAACCGGCGGAGTCGGTGTTGGCCACGTAGACCGTGCCGTTGGCGGCGATGATCGTCACGGCAACGCCACCCAGGGGGGTATCTTTCGAGGCATCAAATTGCCCGTCCGCGTCGTTGTCCTGGTAGACAACGCCCTCCAGGAGGCCGGTATCGGCCGGGAGGATGGTCACGTCCTCCGCGGTGGTGGCCAGGGGATCGAACGGCGTGATGCCGACGCCCGACGTGGTGGTGGCGACACTGGCCTCGTTCTGGTAGGTACCCGGGCCTACGGGCTGGTCCGCGGCAGGCAATGCGGAATCGCCGACATTGGCGGTGAAGGTGAGGCTGAGGCTGCTATTGGCCGGCAGAGTCCAGGTGCCCCAGACCGGCTGCTGCGCCCCGGCGGCTGGATCTTCGGTGCTGCTCCGGTTCGCGCCGGTCGCGACGATGTCATCCGTGCTCTTGTAGGTAAAGCCCGAGCTCAGGGTATCGGTGACCGTCACGCCCGCGACCGCGGTGTCCAGCGTATTGGTGACCTCGATGACATAGGTCGCCTCGCCCGGCGCCGCGGCGATGGGCGTGGTGGTGCGCTTGGTGATCCGGAGTCCGCCGAAGGCGGTCTGGGCATCGTCCTTGACCGGATCGGTCTCGGCGCTGTCGATCGCGGCGACATTGGTGACGGTCCCCGCTGCGGTGGGCAGCGCGATGACCTGCACCGAGCCGCTTGCCTCGGCGGGCAGTGCGCCCAGATCCCAGGTCACAACACCGGACTGACCGACAACGGGAGCGGAGTCGGCCACAGGCACGGAGGCGACATAGGTCAGTCCCGGCGGACCTGCCGGTAAGGTATCGGTGATCGTCACCCCGGAGGCATCCGCATTGCCGGTATTGCGGTAGGTCAAGCTGTAGGTCACGGCGCCGATCACGTTGGCATTCGCATCCGCCGTGATCGCCGTATCCACGACCAGGGCGCTGCCCGCCAGCCCCGTGATGCGCGCCAGGGTGCCACCGACCTGGATGATCTGGCCAACCGTGAACGCGCCGATGTCGTCGACGAACAGCGTCGTGCTGGCGCTCGCGGCAGCCGTCAGTCTGGCCGCTGGATAGGGGGCGCTGGCCGGACCAGATTTGTCGAGGGTCAGTTCCGGGGCGGCCTGAGCTGTGGTGAGGGCGTCGTCGGATTTCGACGGCGCATTGCTGGCCGTGACGGCGGCAATATTGGTCAGGGTCGAGTCACCGGCTGGCAGCGGACTGTTGAGCCTGACCTGGAAGCTCAGGCTGGCGGATTCCTCGGCGTGGAGGGTGCCCACCTCGAACAGGACCTGGTTGTTGATCGCGTCGAAACTGGAACTCCAGCCCTGGGGCACCGTGATGCTGCCGGCTATGAAGCTGGTGTAGGCGGGGATGGGGTCACGCACCTGCACATTACTCGCGTCGCCCGAGCCCGTATTGCTGACCAGCAGCGTGTAGGTCAGAACGTCCCCTGGGACGGCATCGGTTGGCGAGACGCTCTTGTCGATGGCGAGGTAGGGATTGGTGCTGACCGAGACGGTGACGGTGTTGCTGGTCGAGCCGCAGGGGGCCAACTCACAACCCGCGTAGGCACCGGTCGCCAGGTTGTCGCGGGTCGTGACGCCAGCCGGCGGGGAGGTTGTCTCCGAGGTGCCGACATCCATCGTAAAACTGAGGGTCGCGGTCGCGCCCGGCGCCAGGCTGTCGAGCGCCCAGGACAGGCTGCCCGCTGATGGCGAGCAGGTCCCGGCCGAGACCGTGCAGCTGCCGGCCGCATAGGTAAACCAGGCGGCATCCGGGAAATCGTCGCTGATGGTGATGTTGGTTGCTGTCTTGGTGCCCGCGTTCAGCAGGGTCAGGGTATAGGTCACCGGGTCGCCAGGAAGCAGCAGGGTATCGCTGGCGGACTTCGGGATGATGAGATTGGCCGTTCCCTCGGGGTCCTCGCCGCCGACCACGGTGCTATCGGCGGTGGCCTCCACGGCCGAGGTCTGGTCGGAGCTGATGCTGGCGGTGTTGGTCAGGCGGCTCACGCTCAGGCTATCCGCCACGTTGACCGTGACGGTGACGCTGCCGCTCGCGCCGGCCGGAATGCTCACCCCGCTACCCAATCCATTATGGAAGCTGACCACGCCGCCCGCGTGACTGCACCCGGCAAAGTGACTTCCAGACACGGAGCAGCTGCTGTAGGTCACGCCAGAGATCGGCAGGGTATCGGTGAGAATGGCCCCGGTGGCGCCAGTCGCGCCGCTGGTGTTGGCGTAGTTGAGGGTGTAGGTCAGGGTACGGCCGCTGCCGGTGGCGTCGACGCTCGCGGTATCGACGGTCTTGTCGAGCACCAGATTCGCCGGGGGCGGCGCGCAGATCTCCACATAGCTGTTGACAGAGTTGGCATGCAGCTCGATGGTCGTGGCCTTACCGGAGGCCATATCCACGCCCATCACGATCAACAGGCGATGCCCTTTGGCCAGGGAGCCGGTGGGCGTGACCCCGGTCAGATCGACAGGCGGGGTCGGCGCGCCATTATCGGTCTTGACGCTTTGAGCGATTTGCGTGGTGCCGCCGGTGCTCGGGTCGTAATCGAAGACGGTGAGGTACAGGACCGAGTTGGATTGCGCCAATCCGCCAAGCGATGCGGTCTTGTTATAGTCGAGTTGGCCGTCAAGCGTGGAAGTACCGTCAAAGGTGACGAGCTGACTGGATGCCGGGTCCTGGTAGAACCGGGCGATCTCGATGATGCCGGTATTGGCCGCATCATCCGCGAGCTTTGCTATGGTCGTCGTCGCCCCCGTCGGGGTCGCCGTCGTGGCGAGGTATTGAGCCCCATCGTTGCCGACATCGCCTTGCTGGTCGGACAGGTAGAGGGTGCGGCAGAGCTGTCCGCTCTGGCTGACGCCCACATCCGCGCTATCCGTCACCGGCGTCGTGATCTCCGCCGACGAAAGGCTCGCCGTGTTGGTCACCGGATTGGCGGTCCCGGTAAAGGGATTGCTGGCCTGGGCGGTAACGGTCACGGACCCAGTTGCGCCCGCGCTCAGGGTGCCAAGGTTCCAGGAAACCGTGCCGATATTTCCCACCCCCGGATGGGCGCAACTGCCAGAACAACTCACGAAGGTGAAGCCTGCCGGTATCGGATCGGACAGCACGGCGCCGGTCGTTGCGGCATCGCCCGTATTGGCGTAGCTCAGGGTAAAGGTCACCTGATTGGCAGGACTGCTGCCCGCCGGGTCCACCAGGGTCTTGTTGGCGGTCTTCTGAATCACCAATTTCGGCCGTGGTGTCGCGACAAAGACCGAGGCGCTGGCCTCCGCCGGGTCGGTATTCTCGCCGTCGATGGTGGCGGTATTGACGTTGGGAACCTGCGCCGTCGCCGGATAGGGATCGGTGACGGTGGCGGTATAGCTCAACGTATAGGGGCCCTCACCCGGCGCGAGATCGCCGATCTGCCAGGTGAGCGTGTCGCCGGAATGCGTGCATCCACCCGTGCAACTGCCATAGGTCAGGCCGTCTGGGATGACGTCGGTGAGGACGACGCCGGTGGCGGTCACCGGCGAGTCGTTGGCATAGGTGATGACGTAGGTGATGGTCTCGCCAGGCGCGGCGCTGTATTTGGGATTCGGCGGGTTGGCGCCGTCCGTCGGGGTCTTGCTGAGGCTGAGACGCGGCGCGCCGACGCCCACCTGGACCGGATTGCTGGCGACGCTGCCGAAGTCGGTCACCATGCTCGCGACATTGTTGTAGGTACCCACCGTGGCCGAGGCCTGAGTCTTGTAGACCAGGGTCCGGGTGCAGGCCGAATAATCCGGCTCCGTGCAATTCCCCTGTACTGTTGCCGCGGGCGAGAAGGTCCAGGTATAGCTATTGCCGTCGCCCGTTATCGGCGTGGGGCAGGAACTCGTGCAGAGGCTGCTGGCGGGGGAGTCGCTCGGGCCCTGGGTGCTGACGTAACTGAAGCCGTCCGGCAGGGTGTCGGTGATGCTATTCAGGCTAAGGGTTCCAGCCGTTTTGTTGACGACCTTCAAGGTGTATTGAACGTCGCCCCCGGCGGTGGTTTCCGCAACATTGGCCGATTTGACTAACTCGGGGGAGACGCCGCAGACATTCAGAGCCACGCCGATCAGGGCGGTCTGGACGCCGGTCACATCGGGGTTGCCGTACCAGTCTTCGGTGGGTCCAGGGGCAATGGCTGGGTAATGGCCAGGGAAAACGGGTGGTTCCTGGCCTTCGATCCAGCCAATATCAGAACCAGGCACCCAAATCTTGGCCAGCCCGTCCCAACTCCAATCGTTGGTATAGATCTGCGCCTGCGTCGCGAGATCATCGCTCCCCGGCAGATAGGAGAAGGTGCGATGGTCGACCGGAACATCGGGGACGTCATTGTCGTGCTTGGTCCCATCGTCCAGGGCCTGGACGCCAACCAAATAACGGCCCTTCAGCAGGGTTTTGGCATTCCAGCTCGCGGTCCAGGTGTTGAGGGTGCCTGGCTTGAGCACGCCGTCCACGGCGTAAGTCCAGACACTGCCCGTGTCGCCCGTGGTCTTGCCGTCGCCGTTCCGGTCGAACCAATAATAGAATTTGACCGACTGGATGGAGGGCTCAACCGAGCCGCTCTGATTGACGTACAGGGTGTCCTGGATCTTGGCTGTAAGGGAGTAATTTCCCGGGCAGGTGCTAGGCGCAGTGGCGGTAACACTGGTGACGATGGGCTGGGCGTAAGGGGTTTCCTTGTTAAAAGAGAGATAGTCGCCAAAGGGCGCCGGCTTGGCGACGTCGCCTACGTAGCTGGCGTTGAGGGCGCAGTCCTTCTGGAAAGGATTATTGAGGCTGTTCGCGGTGCAGAACAGCATGGAAATCGGGGTATCGCGGGTGATTTTGGGGCCGTTCAGGCTCGGGTTAGGTCCTCCGCTGGAGGCATCCAGCATCCGCGCCGGTATCTGGTAGTCGATGAAGTATTCGGTACAGGAGTTGGTGTAAACCAGCTTGGAGCGGGTGGTGCCGTAATCCCAGGTGCGCTCGGCGGAGCCATTAGGCCAGATTTCGGTCGGATTTTCGGGATCCCCCAGAAAATTCAGAATTTTGTTAGTGCCACCAATAAAGGCCGTGGGATTATGGGCAATCAGTTTGATGCTGGGGTCGTTTTGATAATCAACCTATTGGGTGGGAATGTTGCCCCAGATACCGGCCACCCGATCAATGGCGGCTGATGGCGCGCCAGAAGAGCCATCCAGGTGGGCCGACAGGTCCCGGAAACCGTCGCCATCCAGATCGAAGAGCACGGTCCAGAGTGCCGAGTTCCAGGGATCGGTGGCGCTAAAGTTGCCTGGCGAGGGTCCAGTGGCGTAGGTGTTGGCGATCTGCTCCACCCGCCAGCGGAACATGATGACGTCTTCACTGCCATCGGCCGCCTGGCCCTTGCGCAGGTGGTAGTAGATGCTGGGCAGGTTCTTGTCAATGCACGAGGAGGCGATGTTGACGTAGTTTTGGGGCGAGGTACCGCCGTTGGAGGGGTCCTGCACCCTAGGGTCGTTGACGCCCGTCTGGAAGCGGGAATAAGGCTTCCAGTCACCACACTGGACCCCGCACTCGGCAGGGTTGCCGGGTTCCGCTGGCCATGGAGCGGGGGCGAAATGGATTGCGCCCCCGTGATCATCGTCCTGCGTGGTCGGAGAGAAGCCCTCGATAACCTCGCCGGCATCCCATGTTGGGCCGTCCCAAGCTGGAGGATATGGATAAGCATGGGCTTGCAGCGCCGCGAGGCCCAACGGGGCTGCCAACAGCAGACTTGATATGGACGAACCCAGCTTACCTAACTTCATGATCATATTCTCGAATTTACCCTACGGTTCAGGTAACGAACTCAAGATGATAGAGATGATTTGCATAGGTGCGGTGGATGCTTCCGCATCATCCGCAGCCCATTTGACCCCCAAAAACTGGAACTCAGCCATCATGCTGTCCCAAAACATTCGACCCTATTACCTGTTCCGGTATATCGGCAACTACCTTACCCATCAGGCAGGGTTCACATGGTGGCGCATGACGATCCGCAATGAGGTCGATCGCCAAGGGCTGGACGCTGATCGACCAAAATTTCTCCTTCTCCGTATTTTCACCTACATCTCGACAATGAGGTATCACCCCTGGGGGTGACTCGGCCAAGAAGATAGCAACTATGCCTATAGGGAAATCACCCTCTTTGGGATAGCATAATCGGCCTAACTCACCCCCCAGGCCAGAGATGATCAGCGAATTTCATTCAATTATTCCGGTAGATACCCGCGCCCGCTTCGAGCACCTCACCCCCCGCCAGCGTGAGGTCTGCGCGCTGATGGCCAATGGCTTGATTAACAAGCAGATCGCCGACCGGCTGGGCACCAGCGTCAACACCGTCAAGACGCATCGGGCTGAAATCTTCCGCCGCTTGGGCCTGCGCTCCATGGTCGAACTGGTGCGGATGATGGATCTGCTCCGGGCGCAGGGGGCGGATAGCGGGACGTGGGGCGGACCGGAGGGCGCCTCTTCCGCCCTGAGCGGCGGAAGCACCGGGCCACTACGGGTTCTGGTAGTGGAGGACAACCCGATCCTTAGGGAGGTGATGGTCACCATCCTGTCCGAGCGAGGCTACGCGGTGACCGGGTTGGCCGATGGCGAGGGCCTGGATCAGGCGCTGGCCGCCGGTCCGGTGGATGTCGCCCTGCTCGACATCCTGCTGGGCGAGGGTCACGAGGACGGCTACACCCTGGCCGCGCGCCTGCGCCAGCGCTGCCCCTGCGGCATCATCATGACCACGGCGCTGGGGGAACGGGAGGAACGAATCCGCGGCCTGGACACCGGCGCCGATGCCTACCTGGTAAAGCCGATCGACTTTGATGAACTCGAGGCTGTCATCCGCAGCGTTTTGCGGCGGATTCGCCCGGCCACGGTCTGAGTCGACCAAGCCAGGTCGATCCTGACAAGTCTGCCGATCCTGACGAGGCGACCGATGCGCCTATGGCGACCTCCTCGTGCCGGCGGAGGTTAGTCATATCAAGATTACTGAGTTGCTTGTGGTATCACCCCTGAGGGTGAGTTGACAAAACCTCAGGTCTAAAAAACTCATGCATGTTCTCGATCATCAAGGCCCTTGACGGCGGCTATCCCGGCTTCGGGCCTGCGAGGGTCTGCTAGACTGCGAGCAGAGTCCGGCCCGCCCGACAGCCGGGGCTTCCATGGAGGCACCCCGGACAGCCATGAAAGTCCCCTATGGCCTGAGCGATTTCGGCAAGCTCATCCAGGCCGGTCACGGAGACCAGGGCCGCCGGGACCCCATCGCGACAGATTGCATCGCATCTCTGGAGAAGGCATGAAATTCCCCTACGGCCTGAGCGATTTCGGCACCCTGATCGAGGCGGGTTACTGGTATCAGGACCGCACCGACCGCATCTCGTCCCTGGAGGAGGCGGGGCTGCAACTGATCTTTCTGCGCCCGCGCCGCTTCGGCAAGAGCCTGCTGCTGTCGATGCTAGAGCATTACTACGACCTGAACCGCGCCGAGCAGTTCGAGGCCCTGTTCGGCGGCCTGGCCGTTGGCCGCGCGCCGACCCCGCTGCGCAATCAGTATTTCGTCATGCGCTGGGACTTCTCCCTGGTCCAGGCCCAGGGCGAGGTGGCCGCCATCGAGGCGGCGCTGCATCAGCATCTTAACGATTGCATCAGCGCCTTCCGGCAGCGCTATGCCGATCGGCTCCCGGTGCCGATCGTCGTGCAACCCGACAACGCCCTTTCCTCCTGGCGCTCGGCCCTGTCGGCGGTCTCCCAGACTCCCTACAAGCTCTATCTGCTGATCGACGAATACGACAACTTCGCCAACGAGGTCCTGATGGCCGATCGCGACGGCAGTCGTGATCGCTACCAGGCGTTGCTCTATGGCGAGGGCCTGCTCAAGACGGTGTTCAAGGCGGTGAAGGCCGCCGCCGGCGGCATGGGACTGGATCGGGTCTTCATCACCGGCGTCTCGCCGGTGGTGTTGAGCGATATGACCAGCGGCTACAACGTCGGGGAGAACATCTATCTGCTGCCTCACTTCAACGACCTCTGCGGGTTTACCGAAGCCGAGGTTGGGACCGTGTTGGCGCAACTGGCTACCAAGGGCAAAGGCAAGGGCGAAGGCGAAGGCGAAGGCGGCGACTGGTCGCCCGCCGAGGCGCTGGCCACCATGCGCACCTTCTACAACGGCTATCGCTTCAGCGAGGATGCAACCGAGAGCCTCTACAACCCAACGCTGAGTCTCTATTTTATCAAGGCATTGCAGCAGCAAGGCCAGTATCCGCGCCGGATGCTCGACGAGAATCTGGCCATGGATCGCAACAAGCTGCTCTACATCGCCCGCCTGCCTCAGGGGGAGGACCTGCTCATCGAGGCCCTGAGCGGTGATGACCGGGTGCTGATCCCGGAGCTGATCCAGCGCTTCGGGGTCGAGGATGTACTCCGGGCGGTGAAGGATCAGCCCTTCATGGCCTCGCTGCTGTATTTCTTCGGCATCCTCACCCTGGCGGGACTGACCTCCTTCAACGAGTGTCGGCTGCGCATCCCCAATCTGGTGGCTCGCGGCCTCTATGTGGAACGTCTGCGCGAGGGCTGGCTGACCGACCCGCGGGATCAGCGGGACCTGCCGGCCCTGGTGCGGCGGCTGGGTCAGCAGGCGGACCTTGAGCCCTTGGCGGAGTTCATCGAGCAGCGTTATTTCCGCGTGCTCTCCAATCGCGACTATCGCTGGAGCAACGAGCTGCTGGTGAAGTTCGCGTTTCTGACCCTGTTGTTCGACGACCGGCTCTACATGGCGGTTTCGGAGCTGGAGACCGACCGCGGCTATGCCGATCTGGCGCTGATCCTGCGACCGGACATGCGCCGCTTCCAGGCCCTGGATCTGTTGCTGGAGTTCAAGTATCTGGGGTTGAAGGCGTTGGGGCTGAGCGGTGAAGAGGTGCGCGGCCAGTCGCGGGAGGCCTTGGCGGCACTACCTGCGGTGGCGGCGAAGCTGGATGAGGCCGCGGCGCAGGCCGCGGACTATGGCGCCACCCTGCGCGTGCGCCATGGCCTGAAGGATCTCCGCGCCTTCGCTGTGGTGGCCTTGGGGGTGGAGCGGTTGGTGTGGCGGGCGGTGTGACGGGGAGGGTCGCGCCGGGGATGGCGTTCCTACGGAGAGGGTTCGCTGTCACGCCGAGGAGTTCGAGGCGCTGTGGCGCGGTGGGCGATATCGAGGCGGCGCTGCATCGACACATTAACGGCGCGACCTATGGGAAAATGGCAGCGATCGACGGAAAGGACGAGCCAGATGTCACCGGCCTTGGTCTCGATCCGGCGCGGGGCGACGCCATTCGGGTGTTGGTGGTGGAAGACGATGCCACCCTGCGCGAGATCATGGTTACCATCCTGTCCGACCTTGACTACGAAGTCATTTCCCTGGCCAACGGCGAAGGCCTCGATCGGGTACTGGACGCGAACCCGATGGATATTGCCCTGCTCGACATCCTGCTCGGCGAGGACCGCGAGGACGGCTATGCCTTGGCGGCCCGGCTCCGCCAGCGCAGCCGCTGCGGCATCATCATGACCACGGCCCTGGGGGAACGGGAGTCGCGCATCCGCGGCCTG